>JAAYTR010000167.1 GCA_012523685.1 Clostridiaceae bacterium
AACGGCTTTCAGGCTCTTGTCAAATTAGGACTCCTTCCTTACGGAGAAATAAGGCCGCTGGATGAGGAATGTCCGACCTTGACATTCAATACCATCGGACGTCATGTATCTTTAATGGTTAACACGAGAGTGGCCTCCAATCTGTCTCCCTGGCTGTCTAAAGTGAAGGTCGGAGATGTATATACTGTGGCAGTTTCTCACGGCGAGGGAAGATTTGTTGCAAATCCTTCTGTTCTGGAGGAATTAGAGAAAAACGGTCAAATTGCTACACAGTATGTAGATCTTGATGGCAATCCTACTATGGATATAAGGTACAATCCTAACGGTTCAGTCCTGGCAATTGAGGGGATAACCAGCAAGGATGGAAGGATTTTCGGGAAAATGGCTCATGATGAGCGTTATAGTTCAAATACCTTTATTAATGTTCCGGGGAATAAGGATCAGAAGATATTTGAATCGGGCGTTGAATACTTTTATTAGTCATCCTGAGCATCGCGAAGTATTTTAAATTATGAAAAAAGCATCAAAGCGGAATCATCAAAAGAAAGATATGTGTACTACAGAATATAAACTTCGGCATACAGTGGTGGTGGGAGGAATGCAAAAAAAATTGCATTCCTCAAGTACTGTATTAATTGCTGTGATATTTTTCTCATGCATTTTAATATCATGCGGGAGACTTAATATGGAAGGAATCGAGCCGCGTAACCGGGACGTTTATAATCCTGTTGAGGAAGTAAATACACCAACATTCAGGCCGGGTGAAAGTCCGGAGTTGTCTGAACCCCTTAGTAATCAGGCGGAAAAATCTGCTGAACAACCAGATACAGATACACAGTCTGCTGAGGATACAATAACAATACCCGAGAAATCACATGAACCATCTGAAACTGACGGACCGCCATCAGATCTGTCTGCAGATAATTCACCCCGGGTTTCAAAGGATACGGTCCCCTCACCAAAGGAAGATTCCGGTGAATCAATCGGCGAATCCGGCCAGACACTCCCCGAATCTTTTGAAACAAAACCGCCGGAACCTTCGGAAAGCCCCGGCCCAACACCACCTCCGCCTCAATCCTCTGAAGACGATGTAAATATTGTGAATCCTTATGTGCCCTATACATATGAACAGATGAAAGATGAGAGTCTGAAGCTGGCTGAGCTGTACCCGGATATAATAACACTGGACAGTATTGGCAGTTCTGCAGAAGGACGTGAACTTACTTTAATTAAACTTGGAAAGGGAGATAAGAAGATAATTCTTTGCGGTTCGCATCATGCAAGAGAGTATATTTCAAGCTCATACTTAATGAAGATGGTTGAAGAATACTCAAAAGCATATTCAAACAGCGGTTATTTTGGGAAATATAATGTCAGAGAAATATTAGACAAGATATGTATTTATGTTGTTCCCATGGTGAACCCTGATGGTGTAAACCTTGTTAATAAAGGCCTGGCTGCAGTAAATAATAAACAAGCCGTGGAAGCCATGGTAATGATGAGATCTTCATACAGGGAATGGAAAGCTAATATAAACGGAGTGGATTTAAATCGTCAGTATCCTGCAAAATGGGATGAGAAATACGATGAAGTAGGGAAGCCGGCGTCCGAGAGTTTCAAGGGAGCCGCACCCGGTACAGAACCAGAAATTCAAGCTATGATGAAGCTTTCAAGGGATAATGAGTTCATATTGGCGGCGTCATTTCACACTAAGGGAAATGTGATTTATTGGGCTGACCGGGGGACTGTAGGTTTAATTCCGGGAGTAAAGGATATGACAAAGAAACTGGCAGCACTTACAAGATATCAGAATATGCCAGTCTCAGAGGATCCATCTATATACGGTGCCGGGTATGAGAATTGGTTCAGGCTTGAATTCTTACGTCCTGCATTTTGTATAGAATTGACTCCGTATAACAATACCGATTTACCCCATGACGATAAAAAATTTGATAGTCTGGTCTGGAAGAACGCGAAGTATATAGGACTATTTTTTGCTGATGAGGCTCTTCGCCGGAAATAACAAAGGGCACACAGGAAAAAATGGCAAAACAATATTGCAATTATTTAAAAAATGGTATATGACAGAGTAGAGTGATATGTTGAATAAGTCTTAATAAGGAGTTTTTTTAATGTACAGATCTTACCATAAGAAAAGAAGGTTTAATCCCCGTAAGTTTATTATGTTTCTACTGACAATCATCACTATAATTGCGGTAATAGTTCTTATTGCAAATGGGAAAAACTTCTTTTCGAAGGATAATCTTAATACACAAGGGAAAGCAACGCCAACCAATAGTGCCGGCAAATCACCTTCCCTTGAGCCGGAGACAATTATACAGGCAACACCTGTACCAACACCCTGGCCTACGCCTGAACCCATGCCGGAGGAGAGCACCGATCCGGCGGTTTTGAAGGTTTCCTGGGAAGATCCGGCTATATTTACAGGTGCCTATGCTTTTAATGATTTGAAAAAGACTTTCAGGAAAAAAGACGGGACAACAGTTGATTATTGGGTATTCGAACAAGGGAACCCGGTAGATTATGTTCCAAAGGATGAAATCATCTTTGGAGATTCAGGGGTATACTCTGATTTAAAGGGCGTAACGGCATTCAGGGGAAATAATTATCGGGACTCGGCATCTTACGGAAGTCGTACTATTACAGAAAAGAAGCTTGAAATAGTATGGTCATATGATATAGGTTCAATAAGGACAAGCGGTGGTTTCTGGCCCGGTACCGGATGGACAGGACAGCCTCTTTTGGTTAACTGGTCCGGGGATGTCAGAGAAATGATGAACATAAAATCTGAAATGAAAGAAAAGGATCTTGTTGAGGTAATTTATCCAACTCTGGACGGAAATATATATTTTCTTGATTTAGAGACAGGCAAGCCCACCAGAGACAAAATAAATGTAGGTTTTCCCATAAAGGGAACCGGAATGGTAGATCCCAGAGGATACCCGATTCTCTATACGGGTATGGGAATTAATGAGAACAATGGTAAGTATACCGAGTACAAATACAAAATTTTCAGTCTTATTGATCAAACCCCATTATACGATATCTTTGGCAGAGATCCTGTAGCATTTAGAAAATGGGGGGCTTTCGATTCCTCAGGGTTAGTTGACAAAAAAACTGATACTTTAATTGAGGCAGGAGAGAATGGGCTTATTTACAGAGTTAAGCTTAATACAAACTTTGACCGTGAAGCAGGTACTATAGCCATATCGCCCCAGTTGACAAAATATCGCTACAAGGATTCTACCAATATAGAACTGGGCATCGAAAATTCTCCGGCCTATTATAAAAATTATATGTATTTTTGTGATAACGGAGGTATTTTCCAATGCCTTGATCTTAACACACTAAAACCTGTGTGGGTTTATGATGTAGGGGATGATACCGATTCTTCACCTGTTGTAGAAGAAATCGGCGAAGAGGTTTTTGTGTATACTGCAAACCAAGTGGATAAAAGAAGCCAGATAAGTAAAAGCCGTGAGAATTGTAATATAAGAAAATTCAATGCATTAACGGGAGAGCTTATATGGCAGAAGGATTATTCCTGTGTATACAGCTACTATATTAATGGAGGAGCTTTAGGCACACCACTGTTGGGCAAAGATGATATAAGTGATATAATTATTTTCACCATATGCTTTACAGGTTCAGGTCAGGACGGAATTATGGTGGCATTGGACAAAAAGACAGGAGAGGAAGTCTGGAAAAGACAGTTGGATGCATATAGCTGGTGTTCGCCGGTAGCTGTTAAAAGCTCTGATGGTAAAACCTATGGGCTGTTTACAGATTTTTATGGGTTACTGCATCTTTTTGATCCGAAGACAGGAAAAGACTTGCATACCGTAAGTCTGGGAGCCAATGTTGAATCCTCACCGGCAGTTTATGATGACATGATTGTAGTAGGATCATATGCACAGAAAATATTTGGGATAAGAATTAAATAAACAGATAGCATGTTTGGAGGAATACAAAGATGAATAAAAGCGGAAGTAATCAATCAAACAGATTAATGACAGTAGTAATTCTTTTGGCAATAACATTAGTTGTGTTGTTGGGAGTATTATTTGCACAGAAGTATTTAGGAAATGGCATAATAGCCAGCTCCCCCTCACCTTCAGCAAGCATTTCGCCTTCTCCCTCCGGGACCGAGCAACCTGCACCAGACCCTACTCCAACCCCCGAACCAACTCCGCCACCCGAGATAACTGACCCTGAACAACTGGTTCTGGATATCAGCAAATTACCGTCTTATGTCAGCAGAACCACTGTTTCTGAAGGAACCTACCAGAAGAAATTCAGTGATGGCGCAACTATTACATATTCTGTTTATCAGAATGACAAAAAGGTTGATTATAAGCCTGCATATACATTAGCTTTTCCCAGAGCAAAAGTTTATACCGAACAGGAAGGTGTTACCACATTCAGAGGTAATAACTACCGTGATACCGCTTCTTACGGAACAAGGGACATTAAAGAAAGAAAACTGGAGATTATATGGGAGCATGGAACTGGCGCTATCAGTGCTCACAACAGTTATTGGCCCGGTTCTGGCTGGACAGGCCAGCCCATAATAATTAACTGGCCTGAAGAAACCAGAAAAGTAATGAACATCAGTGAGGAATTTAAGGATAAGGATTTTGTCGAGGTAATCTATCCTATTTTGGACGGAAATATTTACTTTTTAGACCTTGAAACAGGAAAACCAACCCGTAATAAAATAAATCTTGGATTTTCAATCAAGGGTACAGGTATGGTTGATCCAAGAGGGTATCCATTATTTTATACCGGAATGGGATTAAATGAAAATAACGGCAGGTATACGGAGTTTAAGTACAGGGCATATAATCTGCTTGACCAAACCGAGATTTTCAGCATCAAAGGAAAAGATGCTTTATCTTACCGGGGTAGTTGGGGAGCATTTGACTCATCGGCTCTTTTAAGCAAAGAAACAGATACCCTGATAAATGTCGGTGAAAACGGTCTCATATACAAGACCAGGCTGAATACAAAATTTGATGCTGCAAGCGGAACTTTATCCATGTCCCCTGAAGTAACCAAATTTCAGTATAAATCCTCCTACAACAGCCCCGGTGCCGATTACGGCATAGAAAACTCACCCGTTGTTTATAGAAACCTTATGTACACTGTTGACAATGGAGGTACTCTGCTTTGCCTTGATATCGACAAGCTGGAGCCTGTATGGATGTATGATGTCAAGGACGATACAGACAGTACAATTGTTCTGGAGGAAGAAGAGGACGGAGTTTACATTTATACAGCAAATGAGGTTGACAAACGGTGCGCTGGAGGAAAAGCGAGCAAGGCTGATTGTAATATCCGCAAGTTTAATGCTTTAACAGGTGAATTAGTATGGCAGAGGGATTATACATGCTATTACCGCTCGGGTATTAACGGTGGGGTGTTAGGAACACCATTAATCGGCAAAGACGATATTGCAGACAGAATTATTTTCCCGGTATGTTTTACCGGAAGCCAGATGGATGGAAAGCTTGTGGCTCTGGATAAGAAAACAGGTGAGGAAATATGGGTTCGCAAGCTTGATCACTATAGCTGGAGTTCACCTGTAGATATTAAGAGTGATGACGGAAAAACCTACGGATTGTTATGCGGATACGACGGATTCATGCGTCTGTTTGATCCCATGACAGGTGAAGATTTGGATAAAGTCTCGCTGGGAGTGAATATTGAGAGTTCACCATCGGTATATAATGATATTGCAGTTGTAGGCTCCTACGCTCAGAAGATATTTGGAGTTAAAATAAAATAAAAGTCTATATCATGGTGCCTGTAGAGTGAGTCAAATGCGCAGCTCAGTGAATCTAGCATAAGACAGGAGACGGTTCTGTGTATTACGCTATAAGTTTTGCGGCTGTAGACTGCCGCGATAACCTATTAATACAGGTCACGTTAAAAGAGCCCTCATGCGAGGGCTCTTTTAAGTACTTATTATTGTTTAAATAACACTGTTCAGTATCTCTGCATAGGTTGGAATTTTCCAATGCTTACTGCCTATTAACATTTCAAGATCATCAACAATCATTCTAAGCTCACTCATTGCCATATATACTTTTTCACGGTATGCAACGGCAAGATCCAGATTGTTTTTGGCTTCCCTGACTGCAATGGTTTGCTCGGAAAGATATTCAAGCCTCTTTTGCAGGCATTCGGACAGTTTAGCTATTTTGTTAAGTAAGTTTTCTTCCATACACGCTGTCAGATCGGCGCTGATTGCTTTCTTACGTAATATCAGTTCAGCAAGCTCCCGCTGGTAATCAAGGACTGCGGGAACAATTTGTTTATTTACCATATCAATCATGGTCAAGGCTTCAATATTGATAGTCTTTGAATAGTTTTCAAGCAAAATATCATAACGGGAATGAATTTCATGACTGGTAAACACTCGATGACGGGTAAACATCTCAACATTTTTAGGCTGTACGAACGCCGGCAGAGCCTCCGGTGTGGTCTTAAGATTAGACAGGCCTCTTTTTTCCGCTTCCTTTACCCAGGAGTTGTCATATCCGTTTCCGTTAAAAATAATTCGTTTATGGTTTTTAATCGTATTTTTAATAAGTTTGCTTAAATCCGATCTGAAGTCTTCACTCTTTTCAAGAATATCGGCAAACTGGCTGAGTACATCAGCAACTATTGTATTGAGCACAATTATAGGACCTGCAATGGAAAAAGCAGAGCCCAGCATACGAAATTCAAATTTGTTCCCGGTAAAGGCAAAAGGCGATGTACGGTTTCGGTCGGTAGTATCCTTTTGCCAGTGCGGCAGAACTGTAGCTCCAATTTCCATTAAGGTTTTGCCCTTACATGTATAAAGGGTATCATTCTCAAGTGAATTTAAAATTTCGGTCAGTTCATCCCCTAAGAACATTGACACAATAGCAGGTGGTGCCTCGTTTGCGCCAAGACGATGGTCGTTTCCGGCGCTTGCAACAGAAACTCGCAGGAGATCCTGGTAATCATCAACCGCTTTTATTACAGCCACCAGGAACAAAAGAAACTGAGCGTTCTCATAGGGGGTATCCCCGGGCTCAAGCAGATTATTTCCTGTGTCGGTTGTTAACGACCAGTTAATATGTTTGCCGCTGCCATTTACACCCGCAAAGGGCTTTTCATGCAAAAGACAAGCCAAATCGTGTTTAGCCGCAACAGTTTTCATAAGCTCCATAATCAGCTGATTGTGGTCTGTTGCAATATTTGCTTCCGTATAGATGGGTGCAAGCTCATGTTGGGCAGGCGCAACTTCATTGTGTTGTGTTTTAGACAAAACACCCAATTTCCATAATTCCTCGTTAAGTTCACGCATAAATGCTGAAACACGAGGTTTTATTGCCCCAAAATAGTGATCTTCCATTTCCTGTCCTTTTGGGGGTCTGGATCCAAATAGTGTTCTCCCACAGTACATTAAATCCGGTCTTTTTAAATACATGCTCCTGTCAATTAAAAAATACTCCTGTTCGGGACCTACCGAAGATACTACCCGGTTTGCATCGGTAACCCCAAATAATCTGAGTATACGTAATGCCTGACGGTTAAGAGCCTGCATTGAACGCAGCAGCGGGGTTTTTTTATCGAGAGCTTCTCCGCTGTATGAGCAAAACGCAGTAGGAATATACAGAGTATTATCCTTGATGAAAGCATACGAGGTGGGATCCCAGGCAGTATAACCTCTTGCTTCAAACGTGGATCGCAGTCCTCCGGAAGGAAAGCTGGATGCGTCAGGTTCACCTTTGACCAAAGACTTGCCTGAAAACTCCATTATTACCCGACCGTTTCCATCGGGTACAATAAAACTATCATGTTTTTCGGCAGTAACACCTGTCATTGGCTGAAACCAATGGGTAAAATGGGTAGCGCCTTTTTCTACTGCCCATTCCTTCATAGCGCTTGCTACTACATTGGCTACATCAAGCTCCAGATGAGTGCCTTTGGCAATGGTTTTATGGAGAGCTCCGTATGTGTCTTTAGGTAAACGCTCCTTCATTACTGCGTCTCCAAACACCATACTGCCAAAAATATTTGGAATGTTCCTGTTATTCACGATTATTCCTCCTTAAAGCAATTCGATGCCGGCTGCTTTACAGCCTGAAACGGTATCCTGATCCCAAACGGAAACTTGCACTTCGCCTATATGAGCTTTTTCCAGCAGGAGCATACATAATCTTGATTGACCGATTCCTCCTCCCATTGTCAATGGCAATTCACCATCGAGCAGCATCTTATGAAACATAAATTCCCGTCTTTCATTACAACCCGCTTTTGTCAACTGCTCATCCAGAGATTTTTCGTCAACGCGAATACCCATGGATGATACTTCAAATGCACACTCCAGGATATCGCTCCAGAATACAATGTCTCCGTTGAGCTTCCAGTCGTCATAGTCGGGTGCTCTTCCGTCATGTTTTATTCCTGATTTTAATACATCACCAATTTGCATAACAAATGCGGTTTTATGCGCTTTCAAGTATTGGTTTTCGCGCTCTTTCGGAGTCATAGAGGGATACATATTTTCCAGTTCCTGTGTGGTAACGAAAGAAACATCTCTTGACAGCGCCACAGATAGCGCTGGATATTGTTTTTTTATCTCATCAAGTGTATCGCAAATTGCATTAACTATTTTTTTCACCGTATTTTTTAAAGTATCCAGGTTTCTTGAAGGCCGGTCAATTATCTTTTCCCAGTCCCATTGATCAACATATATAGAATGTAAATTATCCATTTCCTCATCACGCCGGATGGCATTCATATCAGTGTACAAGCCTTCATCCACAGGAAAACCGTATTTGTATAATGCCAGACGCTTCCACTTTGCAAGAGAGTGGACCACTTGAGCATAGTTGCCGGTCTCCTTAATATCAAACTCTACGGGACGTTCTATACCATTTAAGTCATCATTGATTCCTGTATTGGCCATTACGAACAATGGAGCCGATACTCTTTTGAGATTCAGATTATTACTTAAGTTATCCTCAAAAATCCTCTTAATTTTTCCTATTGCAGTTTGGGTATCATAGAGGCTTAACACCGGTTTATACCCTTTTGGTACGATTAGTTTCCCCATATATTTGCTCCTTTCTAATTAATAAAAAAGCAAAGGTGCCGCGGAATTTTAATCCACAGCACCTTTGCTGCATAAGAAAAGTTTAGCACGATAAGAATAAACTGTCAATATTTTTTGGATAAAAAATTTTAAAATATGCAACTATTATTTTGTAAACTTGCATAAAAAGTTAAAAACATCATAAAATTTATTGACATATCATGATAATATGAAATATTATAAAATGTAAGTTGCAAAAAATATTGACACAGAAATTGCTGTATAGTATCATGAACAATATGAACAAAGGCGTTCATCAGATAGTGTTTATCAGAAGGCAGTTCGTATTACCGCCCTCAAAGATACTATGTGATGAGCGTCTTTCTTTATGATTGGAGGTATAACTTTTGAGAGAAGGAATGTTTAGAAACATATCAGGATGCGCTATATCGGGTATTATTTCCAGATCGGGCAAACGGTTTTCCGGTAAACTCATCATTGATTCCATTTCAGTTATGCATGAGCGTTCCAATGGTCTTGGTGGAGGATTTACTGCCTATGGTATTTACCCGGAATATAAGGATTATTACGCCTTTCACATATTTTATGATCACAGGATGGCAAAAAAAGAATGTGAAGAGTTTTTAGAGGAACACTTTGATATTATAAACCTTTCAAAAATACCAACGACAAAAATCCCTGAAATCAAAGATGAGCCTCTAATCTGGAGATATTTTGTAACGCCGCTTCCCACTAAGCTTACAGACAGCCAGCTGGATGAGCGTGAGTTTGTAGCGAAATGTGTATTCAGGATTAATACCGGTATTGATGGTGCTTATATCTTTTCGAGCGGCAAGAATATGGGCGTATTTAAAGCTGTGGGTTTTCCCGAGGATGTAGGACGGTTTTACAGGCTTGAGGAATACGAAGGATACAGTTTTACAGCACACGGCCGCTACCCCACCAACACCCCCGGTTGGTGGGGAGGCGCCCATCCCTTCGCTCTTCTTGATTATTCAGTAGTTCATAACGGAGAGATTTCGTCCTACGACGCAAACCGCCGGGCAATAGAAATGTATGGATACAAATGTACATTGCAGACTGATACCGAAGTAATAACCTACATTATAGATTATTTGCACAGGAAAATCGGGCTTACATTAAAGGAGATATGTTCGGTTATTGCCGCTCCGTTTTGGTCAACCATTGAAGGTAAACCGCAGAAGGAGCGGGAGGAACTTGAGTATTTAAGAAATGTTTTTGACTCTAAGTTGATTACAGGTCCCTTCTCGATCATCGTAGGCTTTGAGGGTGGAATAATGGCGTTGAATGACAGACTGAAGCTCCGCAGCATGGTGGTTGGTGAAAAAGATGATATGGTATATGTCGCCAGTGAAGAGGCGGCTATAAGAGTGATACAGAATGATTTGGACAAAGTGTGGGCGCCAAAGGGCGGTGAAGGCGTAATCGTCACACTGGAAGAAAGGAAAGTATAAATGGCTGTTGATTATATATATCCGGATTATGAAATAATAAGAGACTATGATCGTTGTATTGCATGCCGGGTTTGTGAGAGGCAATGTGCAAACGAAGCGCACGAATACTTAAGTGACAGTAAAAAAATGATAGCAGATAATGCAAAATGTGTTAACTGCCACAGGTGTGTTTCTTTGTGTCCTACAAGAGCTTTGAAAATTGTAAAATCAGATCATACCTTTAAGGAAAATGCAAACTGGACAGGTAAAAGCATAAAAGAAATATACAAACAAGCAGGTAGTGGCGGTGTTTTGCTGTCCAGTATGGGGAACCCGGAAAATTACCCTGTTTATTTTGATAAAATTCTGCTAAATGCTTCGCAGGTAACCAATCCGTCTATTGATCCTTTAAGAGAGCCCATGGAAACCCGAGTCTTCTTAGGGGCAAAACCGGACCGTATTGAAAGAGATGAGAAAGGAAGGCTCAAAAAGAATCTTCCTCCCCATATCATGCTTTCCATGCCCATTATGTTTTCAGCCATGAGTTACGGCTCCATCAGTTACAATGCGCATGAAAGCCTGGCAAGAGCGGCAGCCCATCTGGGAATTCTCTATAACACAGGAGAAGGCGGGCTTCATGAAGACCTTTATAAATATGGAAAACATACGATTGTCCAGGTAGCCTCAGGCCGTTTTGGTGTTCATACGACATACCTGAACAGTGGTGCCGCTATTGAAATTAAGATGGGGCAAGGGGCAAAACCCGGTATCGGAGGACATCTCCCCGGCGCAAAGATAGTGGGGGACATTTCTAAAACCCGTATGATACCTGAGGGATCAGATGCTATTTCTCCCGCTCCTCATCATGATATTTACTCCATTGAGGATTTAAAGCAGCTTGTGTATTCCTTAAAGGAAGCCACAGGATATACAAAGCCGGTCATAGTGAAAATTGCTGCGGTACATAATGTTTCTGCCATTGCAAGCGGTATTGCCAGAAGTGGAGCTGACATTATTGCAATTGACGGTTTCCGGGGAGGAACGGGTGCTGCACCAACACGAATACGTGATCATGTGGGCCTTCCGATAGAACTGGCTTTGGCAAGTGTTGACAAAAGACTGCGTGACGAAGGGGTCCGTAATAATGTATCCCTTGTTGTGGGAGGGAGCATTCGTTCAAGTGCCGATGTTGTAAAAGCTGTTGCTCTTGGCGCGGACTGTGTTTATATCGGAACCGCCGCACTTATTGCGTTAGGATGTCATTTATGCCGAAGCTGCCAGACAGGTAAATGCAATTGGGGTATAGCGACCCAAAGAGAGGATCTGGTAAAGCGTTTGAACCCCAATCTGGGCTATAAGAGGCTGATAAATCTCCTGACTGCATGGCAACACGAAATAAAGGAGATGATGGGAGGTATGGGAATTAACTCCATCGAAAGCCTGAAGGGAAACCGGCTGATGCTCAGAGGTGTGGGCTTGAATGAAAAAGAGCTGGAAATACTGGGTATCAAGCATGCAGGAGAATGATAACAAACAACGATGCGGTGGTGAAAAATTGAAACGTGTATATGTAAATGAAAAATGGTGCCTGGGCTGTCACTTGTGCGAGTATTACTGTGCCTTTGCGTCGAGCAATGAAAAGGACATGGCAAGGGCGCTGAAAGACATAAGAATCAGTCCGAGAATAAGGATTGAGGAAATGGACGGAATAAGCTTTGCGGTTTCATGCAGGCATTGCAGTGAACCTTTGTGTGTTAAAGGCTGTATTACAGGTGCAATGACAAAGAAGGACGGAGTAATAACCATTAAAAAGGATAAATGCATCGGATGTTATACCTGTATATTATGCTGTCCATATGGCGCAGTCTCGCCTTCAGAGGATGGAGCAATACAAAAGTGTGAACTTTGCATAAAGACAAACAGCGGAGTACCAAAATGCGTGGAAGGTTGTCCAAATGGAGCCATAGTATTCGAGGAAAGAGGTGAATAGCTTGAAGTATGTAATTATCGGTAATTCTGCTGCCGCTGTCGGTGCAGTGGAAGCCATACGTAAAAATGATACCGGGGGCAGGATCGTAATTATCAGCAATGAGAACCATCATACATATTCAAGACCTCTGATTTCCTATCTTTTAATGGGCAAGACCGATGAAGAAAAAATGAAATACAGAGATAATGATTTTTACATTGAAAACCG
>JAAYTR010000168.1 GCA_012523685.1 Clostridiaceae bacterium
AACATGCTGATAGAGGCTCATTATCAAGGGGACCGTGGAATAAATGCGGTAAACAAGGTTAAATATAGTCCATTAGAACACTGGTATATTCTTACTATTGGAAAAATAAATAAATTGCCCACGATTGCTTGACACAAACAAGATTGATTTTGTCCCGGCAAATTGTGCCTGATTGGAGTATAATACCCTTATCAAGCAGTAAGCTTCTCTTGGTTGCTTTTTCCATAGTGTCCATAATTACTTCCTCCTTTTAGATTTACTCCGCGGTGATAAGGCCGTCGAAATGTTTGCATAGATTGAATTATAATCTGCTATAGACAATAACAAAATCCTTTTCGTTATAGAAAAAATAATGGATTACTAATGAAATGCTAAATCG
Source organism: Clostridiaceae bacterium (assembly GCA_012523685.1). Classification (GTDB taxonomy): domain Bacteria; phylum Bacillota; class Clostridia; order DSM-8532; family DSM-8532; genus DTU059. Next base: position 380 of record JAAYTR010000168.1, read on the forward strand.
AGTAGCTAGAAAACAGGAGTAATTTCCTGTTTTCTTTGCTCTCACAGAACCGTACGTACGTTTTCCGTATACGGCTCCTGAAATTCGCATCATCCAGCATAAAAGGATGACAGCACCCCAACATCATAAGTCGTAATATCTATCAGACCTAGCTCTTGGAAGTATTTGTTTGGTAGGAGCATATGGATGATATGCACCTTGGAATTCTTCCAGCGGCGCACATCCATTTTCTCCCCATTTCCAGCGATACCTTTCCGACGCATTTCTTTATGCATTTTCTTGTAGGTTTTCCACTGTTTCATCCGAAGCATTCTGAGTCTTCTTTTAATCCAAGCCATAGTTTCTTTGCAAATGCTTTTGATATTAGCCGCCCTGTAGTAATTCATCCAACCCCTGAGGACAGGATTCAGGAGCCTTATGACAACCTCTATTGGGATGCCGCAATTTCTCTTGGTAATTCTCCTGATCTTATCCTTGAATCTCTTTAATCGTTTAGGGTGTATAGTTACATAGTGCGGAAATATTACAAACCCTAGAAACGCCACGCCCTTTGAGACATTCGTTAGAGTTGTCTTTTCTTCATTGACAATCAGCTTTAATTCTTCCTCCAGTATCTTCTGGGCATAGGAAAGATAGTTCCCTGCATCCGCTTTATTTCTAGCGAAGATTAGGATATCATCAGCGTATCTCACGATGCGGATGCCCTTTTCCTTCATTTTCTGGTCGAAGATATTCAAATAGATATTGCTGAGCAATGGTGAAATGACGCCGCCTTGAGGACTTCCTAGTTCCGTTTCACTGAACGAACCATCCTTCATGACCCCCGCCTCTAGAAACTTTTCTATTAGTTTCAGTACCCTGCCATCGCTTACCTTTGCTGATACTTCTCTCATGATGATGTTATGATTTAGTGTATCAAAGCATTTGCTGAGGTCCATATCCACAACATATGTCAGGTTGTAGGTGTTAAGGAATTTCTCCGCCTTTGCAACTGCCTTATGCTGGGACTTACCTGGTCTGTAGCCATAGCTGGACGGGTGAAAATCTTTGTCAAAGATTCCTTCAATGATGTTTACTATCGCCTGCTGCACTACCCTGTCTCTTACAGTGGGTATGCCAAGCAGTCTTTTACCTCCATTCGGTTTCTCTATCTCTACTCTCTTCACCGGGCTTGGTTCATATGTGTTGGTTTTCAGTTTCCCATGAAGAAACTCAATATTTTTCTCAAGCTCAACGTTGAAATCTTCAACCGTCTCCCCATCTATTCCTGGCGCTCCATGGTTTCGTTTTACCCGTTTGAAGGCTTTTGTCAAATTTTCTGGTTGATATATTTTATCAATCAGGCTGTACCATTTCTTCATGTTCCACCTCCGATCCTGTGGTATCCTTTCCCTGTTACTCGTTCCTCCTATATGTTCTTCCTTGGTTTCCGTTGACGTTTCTAGCTCAAGGCAATCTATCTTCCTTTCACCGAGTACTTCATATACGTGCCACCGTAATTCACAGCATGTTCTTTTATGCCGTTCCTTCGTTTCTTCCAGCATTTCAGCCTTCTTTCAAGCACCTTCGGAGTCCCTTGTTTCAGTTCTTGAATACACTTTGAATTTCTTCCGCCCTTCGCATCCATAGCCATCTTTTGGGTAGCCATGGTCATGGAGACTTTGCCCCATGTCACCTAAGTTTTGTCCTCCAGACTGTTACCAGCTTTCTCTGGCTTAGGCTTATTCACTACTACGACATCATCTGTATACTGCACTCTCCTCCTTCTCTTGCTTTCGCTTGAAGATGGATTTAACAGCTTCGAGTACAGCACTTCCGAGGTTAAGTTGCTTCGCCTGTTGTTGAAACGACCATCCTAACATTATGAGCTAAGTTAGCCTTTGGACTTTCCCACTTTTAGGAGGGTTATCCGCTCAATTATGCCAACATTGGTTAGCTTGCGCTCCGCTCCAATCAACCGCTATCGGCTTCCTTCAGACCCCTCCATCACTGGAGACGCCCTTGCTTACAGCTTGTCTTCCCGCTAACTGGGTGACAGGTTTTCTTTCAAACCATCGGCTGGGCAACATGCCCCGCAAACTAAAAACAGCAGGCCGTTTATGACCTGCTGCACCTACAGGACAAAGTCCTATAGGGTGTGGTAGGACAGGAGTTACTCCCTCTACCATTTATAATTATATACATAATCTCAATACTATATTCTGAAAAATAAAAAAGCTCGCATAGACTAAGATCCTGCGAGTTGTGACGGGACAGGAAAATTTCCCTCCGTCATTTTTATTCTAGCAGAAAACACTCTGACGGTCAAGGCTTTTCACAAAAATAAAAAACTCGCATAAACTTAGGTTTTGCGAGGTGTGATGGGACAGAAATCATTTCCTCCAACATTAGTTAGCATATCAGAAATTCGCGTGTACTGTCAATAAATTTATTCAGTTTTATCAAATTATTTATTTACTACTTTTTCTTGTTTTTTCTTTAATGGTCGGTAGTTTCAAAAAAAATTTTAGGTAAAATCCTATCTATTGGCTTGATTAAAGGCTTACCCTGTATCTCAATGTGCATATTCCGGTTAATAATTTTCTCTGCTTCTTCTTCAGACTTTTCTTCATACCTAATAAGATCATTTTTCATTGCTTTATAAGCTATATACCTTGCCACGTAAACGGCCATAAAGTCAACAATTTCACTCCCTGCATGACTTATTTGCCTTGAATTGCAAGTACTTGGACAGACAGTACAAAAACCTATTTCAGATTTATCAATAAATCCTTACTTCATCGAATATCTCCTTGAAAGCATCAGAAGTAAATCTTTTTGTACCATTTGAAATACTGTGGCTAAACGCATTTCGAAAATCATTCCTTACTGTTAGCTCAATGTCTCCGTCATACCTTAGCTTCACTGTATAATTATGATATTTTGCATTTTTATTAACCATTACTTCTGCTTCATATTCCTCGTATGCAGACTTAATGAAATAATAAGCCATTGAATCAAGATGTTCTCTAAAAAGAGGATACCAAAAACCATTGTTGTAGTTTTTCATTTTTTTATTCGTAAATAATGGTGTTTTCTGATATCGCTTGCCGGTAACTTGAACAGTGAAGTTATTTTTATGAATAATGTCCAATATATCGCAGTAAAAATCGAATAGTTTATCTGGTACAAGCTTATTACCTGTATCGCAGAAGATTCTCTCCATGTCAGCATTGCGTTCTTTAGGTTGTCTTAGAAAATATTGAGGATTTAGCAAAGCTTTTATATCTGTAAAATGCAAACATACTCCATCAGGTATATCATACTTTCGTCTTAATTCTGCCCAGTCTTTTTCAAGGTTATTAATATATGTATCCTTTTTCATATTCATGCTCACAACAGCGTGGAATATGGAGTCTTTGAACGAGTAAACCGTAACCTCATCTAAATATGCTATATGTAGGCGTTTTTCAAATTCTTCTCTTGTACTCACTTACTGTAATGCCCCCTATAAGTAAACTGTAAAAAGTTACTATTCTATTATATAGCAACAACATAAAAAATAAAACATTCAGTAATTTTTTGTAGAATTTTCATCCTGCCATTATTTCAGAGTAATATATGCAAATGCCCATATCAAAACTTTTTCCTCAAAACTTAATTTTGCTATATTAATTTTGTGCCTTTCTCATGTAAATGAGTAAATAGTGTCGAAATTCTATCCGTAGTGCATTAGCTATCATTTTCATTTGATCAATTATAATTTCCTTTTCGATTTTATCCGTGGTGCCACGGGTGACAAAATGGTGACATAGCTTACAAAGCGACCTGCTAAAAAGAAATATTGAAAAATAAGATGATATAAAAAAGGTCCGCTTTTTTTGCGGGTTTTATCGAATAAATAGTAAAAAGTTATAAAGATATATAAGCAAATATCTACCTATTACGTTTCTGGAAATCGTGTGTACGTTTGAAGCGTACCGTGGGTTCGAATCCCACTCTCTCCGCCAAAGGAAAATCAAGCATTTCAGACAACGGAATGCTTGATTTTTTATTTCTATTAAGCATATTTATTTTCACGATTTTTAGAGCAAATTTTAAGAATTATGTGCCATCTCCAAAGGCTTTACACGCATTAAGCTCTCAAAGTTTGAAAGGATGGTGCGAACTATGAGTGCGAATATATCTCTTTGAATCTTATTCAACCAGTATAGTCTTTAAATACATTCTTATATTTACATAAGAAATTATAATACGCACAATTTTCTTTATGTGATTCTATCAATCTTTGCTGTGCAAATCCTCCAAACTATTTTTTGATGTAGCATTGTTCAATTACTCTACTTCCTCCCTTAATATACTCTCGTTTTCTTCACTTATCTTCGTTTTTCGCAGAATTTCACTTCGATTTGCTTAAGCTTTCCCCCTAGATGTTGCATAAATCTGGTAGCTCTGTGGTTTCAGGCAGAGAAAATAAACCGCA
>JAAYTR010000169.1 GCA_012523685.1 Clostridiaceae bacterium
ATGCTTATATTTTTCCCAAGGCAGTATGCCACCATGCGACCTGTAATTTCATGAGAGTCCCTAAACGGAATTCCTTTTTTAACCAGATAGTCAGCCATATCAGTGGCATTGGTAAAACCGCCTTTTGCGGCATTATACATTGCTTCTTTATTAATTTTCATTGTATCCAGCATTTTTGTGAAAACAGGGAGGCAGAGCTTAACCGTATCAACTGCATTAAATATCGCTTCTTTATCTTCCTGCATATCCTTGTTATATGCCAGAGGAATCCCCTTCATCATTGTAAGCAGAGAAATAAGACTTCCATAAACCCGGCCTGTTTTACCGCGAACAAGTTCAGCAACATCAGGATTCTTCTTTTGTGGCATAATGGAAGAGCCGGTGCTATAAGCATCATCAAGCTCAATAAATGAGAATTCTCCCGTACACCAAAGAATAATCTCTTCACTGAAGCGTGATAAATGCATCATGACTATTGACAGGCAGGAAGCCAATTCTATTGCAAAATCCCTGTCACTTACCCCGTCTATACTGTTGGCTGTAATATCATCAAAACCTAATTCTGAAGCAACCATTTGTCTGTCAAGGGGATATGTGGTCCCTGCAAGAGCTCCTGATCCCAATGGCATAATATTCATTCTTTTTGTGCAGTCATCCAGCCTTTCAATGTCTCTCTTAAACATTTGGAAATATGCCATATGATGGTGGGCGAGGGTTATTGGTTGAGCTCTCTGCAAATGAGTATACCCGGGCATAATAGTTTCAAGATTTTCTTCGGCAATCCTCAAAATAACACCAAGAAGATCTTTCAACATTGCTCTAAGCTCACTGACTTCATCTTTAAGATACATACGAAGATCTAAGGCTACCTGATCATTTCTGCTCCTGCCGGTATGCAGCTTTTTTCCCACGTCTCCGATCCTTGAAATCAGCAGGGTTTCAATATTCATGTGAACATCTTCAGCTGATACTTCAAATTCAACTTTTCCGTCCTCAATATCTTTAAGTATTTCAAACAGTGTTTTATAAATCAGATCAGCGTCGGCTTCCGGAATAACACCGCATGAGCCAAGCATTTTAACATGGGCTGCACTGCCAAGTATATCTTGCCTATACATCCTGTTGTCAAAATGTATTGACGAGTTAAAATCATCCATTAATTCATCTGTATTCTTAGAGAACCTACCGCCCCAAAGCTTCATAATTACCCTCAATTCTAAAATTAATTAATACACTGTCAGCCGAAACAGAGCTGACAGTGTAAATTATACTACTTTTTGTTAGTCTTTAATATTGTTTCGTTTCTTCATATTTGCCTGCACGGTACAAGGTAAACCAAAAAGATTTATGAAACCTTCTGCATCTTTCTGATTATACACTTCATCCTCTTCAAAGGTGCACAATTCTTCGCTGAAGAGAGAATAAGGCGAGGTTGTCCCGGCAGGAATAATATTACCTTTATACAGTTTTAGCTTAACTGTTCCGGTAACATATTTCTGTGTAGAGTCAACAAAAGCGGAAAGAGCCTCACGAAGAGGAGTATACCATTGGCCGAAGTATACGAGTTCGGCGAACCTTTGCGCCACAAGTGCTTTGTAATGAGAAGTATCCCTGTCAAGAGTAATATTCTCAAGCTCCTGGTGTGCCGCATACAAGATGGTTCCTCCGGGAGTCTCATAAACACCGCGAGATTTCATTCCTACAAGACGGTTCTCTACAATATCAATTATTCCTATACCGTTTTCGCCACCAATTTTATTTAAGGTTTTCAAAAGATCAATAGGGGACATTTTTTCTCCATTAACTTTAACAGGAATACCTTTTTCAAATTCTATTTCTGTATATGCAGGCTTATCGGGAGCCTTTTCCGGAGTTACCGAAAGCTGCAGCAATCTGTCATAAATAGGCTCATTAGCAGGGTTCTCCAGCTCGGATCCTTCATGGCTTAAATGCCAGATGTTTCTGTCCCGACTGTAATTTGTGCTTTTGGTAACTGGTATGGGAATATTTCTGGCCATTGCGTAATCAATTTCTTCTTCTCTTGATTTTATATCCCAGATTCTCCATGGAGCAATTATTTTAAGGTGGGGAGCAAGGGCTTTGATAGTAAGCTCAAAACGAACCTGATCATTTCCTTTACCGGTTGCACCATGACATATGGCAGTAGCACCTTCTCTTTCGGCTATTTCAACCATTCGTTTTGCAATAATAGGTCTTGCAAAAGAAGTACCAAGCAGATACTTACCTTCATATACAGCTCCGGCTTTAAGGGTCGGATAAATAAAATCAGTTATAAATTCTTCGGTAAGATCTTCGATAAAGATCTTACTTGCGCCGGTTTTGATTGCCTTTTCATTTAAGTGATCCAACTCTTCACCTTGTCCGACATCTGCTGCAACAGCTATAACTTCTGCATCATAATTTTCTTTCAGCCAGGGAATAATTATTGAAGTATCAAGGCCTCCTGAATAGGCAAGAACTATTTTTTCCTTACTCATTAAAAATCTCTCCAATCTGTGCTAAAATTAGTTTAATATCAAATATTATTTGGAACTGTTATATTCCAGGCATTATAATATTTATAATGTTGAGTTTTTTATAATTATACAATATCATGTATAATTATTCAATACTTTGAATGAAAATTATGTATAAAGTAATATTTGCATTACAGACAGAGGTATACTAATGAGAATAATAGGAATTGATCCGGGCTTTGCAATTACAGGTTATGGAGTAGTTGAATACATAGGTAATAAATTTTCTATAGTTGATGTTGGTACTATTTGTACAGAAGCCAGTCTTGAATTATCTGACAGATTATTAACCTTAAGTAATAGTCTTGATGAGCTTATCACAAAGTATAAACCAGATGCAATGGCTGTAGAGGAACTTTTTTTTAACACAAATGTGAAAACAGCAATTAAAGTTGGACACGGTAGAGGAGTTGCACTGTTGGCCGCCGC
>JAAYTR010000170.1 GCA_012523685.1 Clostridiaceae bacterium
CGCTTTAAATCGCAGCAGCCACGCCGCTTAATTATGTTTGCACAAACAAAGACTAGTTCGCACTATTCTTAATATGAGCTTGCGAATATCAAGAAAGTTGCCTTCGCGACAGCAAGGCAATTTTCTTAGAATGCACAGACGATTTTATGGATTCTCTTTATCCTTACCTAATAATACCGCAATAACTTCAGGATATATTTCCTTTGCATGAGTTTTCCAGTTCTTGCAGATGGAGCGGGCATCATCCCTGGAGCCTACAGAAAGCCTTATATCAATGAGAGGTTTAAAATCCTCCAGAATCCTGCATTTTACTTCGTACTCCGTTTCGTTTTCAAGAGTATATTCAGCAACAACTGATGTTTCAAGGCGCATTACCGAACGTATTGCATCAATATTTTTGTCGAGCCTGGTCCGGATTCCGATAGGAACCAGATTAATAAACATATCCAGCATTTTTTGCCCTTCTTCCGAAAGACTGTAATAATCCAGATCATCCCTGGTTTCAGTCATAATAAGCTTATCCCGCTGCATTTCATGTACACTTTGCTGAAGGAGAAAATAATTCATGTAGCGGTTTTCCAGCATTATTCTTGTCAGCTGCATATTGCTTATTGGTATTCGTACCTTATGCATGAAATATAAAAGCAAAATTTTATTCTCGGCTTTTTCGAGGTTTTCCAAATCCATTCTTTAGTACTCCTAACATATTTCTTGATTGGACTTAAAACTTTGTTCCCGCTATAAGTATAATTAAAACAGGATTGTCTTACAACAAAAACTTAGGTACTTATGCATATTGCTTATTGTAAGCTAAATAGGGTATAATTTTCAAAAATACAGTGAGGGTGAGTTTTATGGCGGGAACAATTACAGAAAAGATACTTAAAGAACATATAATTGAGGGAGAAGCAAAAGCTGGTTGTGAGGTTGCCCTTAAAATAGACAACACGCTAACTCAGGATGCGACAGGAACAATGGCATATCTCCAGTTTGAGGCCATTGGAATTGACAGGGTTAAAACTCAGTTCAGTGTAAGTTTTGTTGACCATAACACTCTCCAGACTGACTTTAGAAATGCTGATGACCACAGATTCCTGGAAACCATAGCCAAAAGATATGGACTCTATTTTTCAAAACCGGGCAACGGAATATGCCACCAGATCTTTCTTGAGCGGTTTGCAATACCCGGAAATACGCTTATAGGATCAGACAGCCATACTCCTACTGCCGGAGGAATTGGATGCTTTGCTATGGGAGCAGGCGGTCTTGATGTAGCCTGTGCAATGGCAGGGGCACCTTTTCGCATTAAATATCCCAGAATTGTAGGAATAAAACTAACCGGCAAACTGAATCCGTGGGTTTCTGCCAAGGATGTTATTCTGGAGGTTCTTCGACGGGTTGATGTAAAAGGGAACGTAGGCAAGGTCTTTGAGTATTTTGGCGAAGGTATCAGTACTTTAAATGTTCCGGATCGTGCCACAATAACAAATATGGGCACTGAAACAGGATGCACCACAAGTATATTCCCCAGTGATGATATTACCTATAAATTTTTAAAAGCCCAGGGTCGGGAAAAAGATTTCAGACCTTTAGAAGCTGATAAGGACGCGGTTTATGATGAAATAATAGAAATCAATCTTTCTGAAATTGAGCCTATGGCCGCACTTCCCCATAGCCCCGGTCTGGTTAAGAGAGTAAGAGAAATAGGGCCTGTTAAGGTTGATCAGGTAGCTATAGGCTCATGTACCAATTCCTCGTTAAGAGATCTTAAGATAGCGGCTAAAGCTCTCGATAACAAAACGGTTTCTGAAAACCTTCATGTATTTATCAGTCCCGGCTCAAGGCAGGTTGTGGAACATTTGATTGATGAAGGTGACTATACGAGGCTTGTCAGGGCCGGAGTCAGAATTATGGAAAATGCCTGCGGTCCATGTATAGGTATGGGATGTGCGCCTGCTTCCGGCAGTGTTTCTGTTAGAACCTTCAATCGCAACTTTGAGGGCAGAAGCGGTACAAAGGATGCGAAGGTATATCTTGTTAGTCCTGAAACTGCTGCTGCAACAGCAATTAAAGGTGTTTTAACAGACCCCAGAGACCTGGGCGATTATCCTTCATTTGAATTACCGGATAACTTTATAATTAATGATAATATGATAGTAAAACCAATGAGCGAAGAAGAAGCTAAAAAAGTCGAGATAGTCAGAGGACCGAATATTAAACCACTGCCATCCTTTGACCCCATTTCCGATACCCTTGAAGGGAATGTACTGATTAAAGTAGGAGACAATATAACGACTGACCATATTATGCCTGCCGGTGCAAAAATCCTGCCTCTCAGAAGCAATATACCTGAAATATCTAAATATGTGTTTGAGGCAGTTGATCCTAAGTTTTATGAAAAAGCCAGAGAAAACAACGGAGGATTTATTATTGGCGGTGAAAATTATGGGCAGGGTTCAAGCCGTGAGCACGCTGCTCTGGCTCCGAAATATCTGGGAGTAAAGGCTGTAATTGTAAAAAGCTTTGCAAGAATACATCTTGCCAATCTTATCAACTTTGGAATAGTGCCTTTAACCTTTAAGAATCCATCCGATTATGATAATCTTAGCGAAGGTGATAAAATAGCAGTAGAAATTGGAGATTTGAGGGGAGCTTGTGTTCTGAAAAATCTGACCAGAGGAATAACTATAGAGCTTGAGCATACATTATCGCCCCTGGATGCCGAAATACTTAAATCGGGTGGAAAACTTCCCTGGATAAAAAGGCAGTTTTAATAAGCAATACAAGTTACAGGAGGAAATAGATGGCTAAAATTATTATGAGAACTCCCCTTGTTGAAATGGACGGGGACGAAATGACCAGAATTATCTGGAAGTGGATTAAGGATATTCTGATTGAACCTTATGTCGAACTGAAAACCGAGTATTATGACCTGGGGCTGGAAGCCAGAGAAAAAACCAAAGACCAGATTACCATCGATTCAGCTGAGGCCACAAAAAAATATGGGGTAGCAGTAAAATGTGCCACTATTACGCCTAATGCAGCTCGTGTAGAGGAATATAATCTTACCGAGATGTGGAAGAGCCCTAACGGAACTATTCGTGCCATTTTAGATGGTACAGTTTTTAGAGAGCCTATACTGGTTAAAGGGATTAACCCCTTTGTCCGGACATGGAAAAAACCTATTTCAATAGCAAGGCATGCTTACGGGGATGTGTATAAGAATACTGAAATGAAAATCGAGGGAGCAGGAAAAGCTGAACTGGTTTTCACCGATAAGAATGGAAATGAGACAAGAAAAACCATTCATGATTTTGCTGATGACGGCATTATTATGGGTATGCATAATACCGAAAAATCCATAAAAAGCTTTGCCCGTGCCTGCTTTAATTATGCATTGGACAAAAGGCAGGACCTGTGGTTTGCAACCAAGGATACTATATCAAAAATATATGATCACAGATTTAAGGATATTTTCCAGGATATTTTTGATAGTGAATATAAAGAAAGATTTAAGGATGCCGGTATTGAGTATTTTTATACTCTTATCGATGACGTAGTTGCAAGAGTGATGCGCTCGGAAGGTGGATTCATCTGGGCATGTAAAAACTATGACGGAGATGTAATGTCCGACATGGTGGCATCGGCCTTCGGAAGTCTTGCCATGATGACCTCGGTTTTAGTTTCACCTGAAGGATACTACGAATATGAAGCTGCACACGGCACCGTTCAGCGCCATTATTATCAGCATCTGGAAGGTAAAGAAACCTCAACAAATTCGGTTGCAACTATTTTCGCCTGGACAGGAGCTCTAAGAAAAAGAGGCCAGCTTGATAAAATCCCTGAGCTGGTGAAATTTGCAGATATGCTTGAAAAATCTTGTCTGCAAACCATAGAAGAGGGAGTTATGACTAAGGACCTGATTGCACTTTCAGATCTCGAGAACAAAAAGGCTGTTAACACCAGGGAATTCTTATTTGCGATACAGGACCGGTTAAACAAAATGATGAACTAAAAGGAATAATAGACAAATGAAGTATGACGGCATTGTAATCTACAGTGATCTTGACGGAACACTCCTGGATTCAGAAAGAAATTTATCAAAAGAAAATATGGATGCAATAAATAGTTTTATTTCACAAGGCGGCCGATTTGGGGTAGCAACCGGGCGAATGGAAAGAACGACAACTGTTAAATTTCCGGATCTATATATGAATGTCCCTTCTGTTTTCTTTAACGGGGCAATGGTATATGATACAAATTCTCAAGAAGTTTTATATAAAACAACTATGCCTGACGATCTAAAGCCTATAGTGAAAAGAATTTTGGCAGAATACCCTGAAACATGCTGTGAGATAAACATGCACGGAAAGGCTTATGTATTTAACCCTAACGATATCGTACGGGAACAGCTGGAGAGAGAAGGTCTTGAAGTAGAAGAAGCCACATTGGAGAACATTCCGGGAGAATGGCTGAAAATATTATTCTTAGATAAACATGAGACCCTGGAGAGAATAAAAGCAGATTTGGAGCAATTAAACAGAACCGATCTTAACATAGTATTTTCAGAGCATGAACTGCTGGACATTATGGAGAAAAGTGCGTCCAAGGGTGCGGCTCTAAATAAGCTGAAATCAATTTACGGAGGCAATTGGCGGCGGTTAGTGGCCGTCGGGGATAATGACAATGATCTGGAGATGATACAGGCAGCCGATATAGGTATTGCCGTAGGAAACGCAACACCGGCTGTTAGAAATGCTTCTGATTACATAATTAAGGATCATGATACTCCGTGTATACCACAGGTATTAAAATTGTTGGAGGCATATCTGTAACTTATGTTTTGATATTAAAAATTGTTGGTAAATTTATTATGTATATACTTGTTTATAGGAGGTGAAGCAATATGAAAAATTTAAGATTTTCGGTACTACTGTTAGTATTTTTCTTATTGTTTTCAGTATGCTCCTATGCGGCTGTGACTCAATACACTAATTTTGATAATTCAAAAACCGGGCAGGGCTCTGTAGGAGCAAGATATATTCCTTTGTCCGAAAAACGAACTAAGACAAGGGTTCAGAATAGCGCTGATAAATATGATTATGACCTTTTCGGACGGGAAATGTATGAATATTTTCCTTTGCAATTGGGCGAAGGTGAGTATAAAATTTCAATTTTTGAAAATATAACAGCTAATCGCTATCGTCAGGTTAAGACGCAGAATTTTAAGGCAACTATAAAGAACGTACTGGATGTGTTTAAAGCTTCAGTACAGACAGTTAACTGGCATAGTGAAATGGATGTTATCAAAAAAGCAGAGGAGTTAACAAGAAACCTTAATACTGACAAGGAAAAACTTGTGGCGATATACAACTTTGTTGTTGATACATTCAGCTATGATTATGACAAGATAAATAATATTGACACTACATATGTTCCGGATATTGAAAAGGTCTATCAGGAGAAAAAAGGTATCTGTTATGATTATTCAGCTGTTCTGGCATCAATGCTCAGAAGTCAGAATATTCCCACTAAACTTATAAAAGGATATTCAGACCTGATTAACGGTTATCATGCCTGGAATGAAGTGTATCTGGCAGATGAAAATCGATGGATTGTAATAGACTCAACATATGACTCTGTTTTAAAGAAAAGTAATATGAGATTCACAATGGAAAAAAACAGAGAACAATATAAAGCAACAAGGGAATATTAGAAAACAGGCATTGGAAAAACAAATAAACATCAATTCTAAAATAAAACAAAAAACTTGCATAAAACTGCAAGTTTTTTTTATCAGAATGTCATTGTGTGCATTTTGGTGATAATGATAGGGTAAATATGTATTAAAACGAATCGCGCGAATAGCTCTGACTATCAGCGATTTAATTAATTTTATTTTTTGCGGGAAAGTGAAATATTTGATTTTAAGAATTGCAAATTGCTCTTGACGGGCAACGTAAGATTGTATACAATAGATAAAATCATATTGCATAAATATTCGATATCGGGTTAAAAAATTAATATTTATGACAGTAATTGTATTTATACTTACATCTTAAGGAGTCAGACTTTGTAAAAGCAGAATCAACCAGGGCTGCCATCTAAGAGGGAAGTAGAGGAGGTTATTTCATTGTACAAAGAGATGTCACAGGAAGCGATGGATAGCTATTTTGATATAGCAGGAGAGATTGTAGAGGTTAAGAACAGGTTCAGACCCGGAGTTTACGACAAGTACAATGTTAAACGCGGACTGAGAAACGAGGATGGCTCGGGTGTTTTGGTTGGCTTGACCGAAATCGGTGATGTTCATGCCTATGTTTTCGATGAAGGTGAAAAGGTACCGGTTGAAGGCCGGCTTGTATACAGAGGCATAGACATTTATGATTTTGTAAAAGGCTTTTTATCGGAAAAGCGCTTTGGCTTTGAGGAATGTGCATACCTTCTTTTATTTGGTGACCTGCCAAACAAAATTGCTTTGGAAAAGTTTAAGGAAGTCCTTGGTTCAAGAAGGAAAATAAATGAAGACTTTGTCAGAGCCAATATTTTAAATGCGCCGAGCCAGGATGTGATGAATAAAATTGCTCGCCTGGTTCTTACGATGTACTCCTTTGACAATGATCCAGATAACACCAGCATCAAAAATCTGCTCAGACAAAGTATGGATTTGATTGCCAAGTTCCCGGTTATGGCCGCATATGGATATCAAGCTAAAGCACATTATTTGGATGGCAAGAGCCTGTATATCCATAATCCGGATTCTGGGCTGAGTACTGCTGAGAACATTCTAATGCTGTTAAGACCTACAAAAGAATATACTGAGCTCGAAGCAACAGTGCTGGATCTGGCTCTGGTACTGCATGCTGAGCATGGCGGCGGTAACAACTCAACCTTTGCAACTCATGTAGTGTCATCCTCCGGAACTGATATATATTCATCAGTCGCCGCAGCGGTAGGAAGTCTTAAAGGTCCTAAGCACGGCGGTGCTAATAATAAGGTTATCAGTATGATGAGTGAGATTAAAGAAAAGGTCAGGGATTGGGGCAGCGACGTGCAAATCCGTGAATATCTTACCAAAATAATTAGGAAGGAAGCTTTTGACCGTACCGGACTTATATATGGAATGGGTCATGCGGTTTACACTCTTTCCGACCCCAGATGCGTCCTGTTAAAAGAACAGGCAGAAAAACTGGCTAAACAGGTTGGAAGAAGCGATGAATTTGATTTATACACCAGAATAGAAAAACTTGCACCTCAAGTCTTCAGAGAAATTCGTAATACTGATAAACCAATGTGTGCCAATGTAGACTTTTACTCTGGTTTTGTTTATGACATGCTCGGTATTCCATTGGAAATGAATACTCCGATTTTTGCCGTTGCAAGAATTGTCGGATGGTGTGCACATATTATTGAGGAGCATTTAAATGGCTGTAAAATTATCAGACCCGCTTACAAGTGCATCAAAAAACGGACTGAATATGTAAAAATGGAAGACAGAAATTAAGATATAAAAAAAAGGAGCGGATGCTCCTTTTTTATATGGACTTTATAATCTTTCATAATAATATTATAATACCGGCTGGTTCAAATTTGTTAAAATATTATGACAATTCTTGTATATTACATCCCTGAAACGGTATAATGTAAGCAATCTTAACATAAGAAAAGTTGGTTAATATGAAAAAATCAAGAATAATTATTGCAGCAATACTAATAGTATGTTGTTTGCTCTCTGCAACGCAAATTACATATGCAGCTTCAACATACAGATTTGAATCTGAGGCCTGGCAGCTATACCAGTTAGGCCTCTTTGCCGGAGCCTCCACCGACAGGTTCAACCCTGATCTTGGGGCAAAGTTAAACCGCCAGATAGGAATAACTCTGTTATTAAATTTTTTTGGCAAAAGCCCCGAAGTTAAACAATTATCATCTCAGGAAATAAACGTTATACTTTCTCCTTATTCCGATAAGTCTCTTATTCTGCCCTGGGCAAGACCCTATTTGGCGTATGCCGTAAAAAACGGAATGGTTGTGGGTACATCTCCAACAACACTTGGCCCCTTAAACCAACTTGACGGAGTATCCTTTGCGGCGATGATTTTAAGATCTTTAGGGTATTCTGTGGAGCGGAAGGATTTTATTAACTCTATCAAAACTTTATGCGATAAAGGCGGGCTAAATGCATCCGATATTAATTATTTCAATAAGCATGAGCTTATAAAAGACGATGCATTCGGTATGGTATATGGCTCTTTATTTGCCATTTGCCAAAACGGGGAGAGCCTTATTGATAATCTTATAAACGCAGGCGCAGTGCCTGTGGAAACAGCTGTATCGCTGAATTTTCTGCAGTATAACAGCTCAGCAAACACCGGCACCTTGCCTCAGAACCCGACGAAAAGACCTGCCGGTTATCAGCAGGTTTATGATTTAATCTCTGATGCATTGCTCTCGGCTAAAACCAGCATTGTTTTACCGAAGAATGAATACACTGAAAATTTTTCAGATATAGTGGATATAATTGAAGTATCCTTGAGAGAAAATCCGGAAATTCTCTATTACAGCGGTATTACATACAACACAAACGGTGTTTTGACATTTAGGTACAGCAAAGACAGAGAAACTATCATATCCCACAGAGAAAAGCTTGAGAGCAAGGTTAAGAGCATATTATCGCAGATAATTAAACCTAATATGACTGATTACCAAAAAGAACTTGCGGTACATGATTATCTGGTCGAAAACTGTGAATATGATATTGAAGCTGTTAACAGCAGCAAATTTAAAGCGGAGTCCTTTACCGCGTATGGTGCATTATGTCTGGGCTTGGCTGTTTGTGAAGGTTATGCCGAAGCTGCCAGCATACTTTTAAACCGCGCAGGAGTAGAAACTAAAATAATTACCGGGACATCAAAGGGAGTGGGGCATGCATGGAATCTGGTAAAAGTAGGCGGCGAATTTTACCATCTTGACATTACCTGGGATGACCCTTACCTGGCAGGCAAAAAAAATGGTATAATGTATCATTATTTTAACCTTACCGATTCCGATATCAGCCGCGATCATCAGTGGGATAAGAGTAAATATGAAGCGTGTACAGCAACAGAGTATAATTACTTTATATATAATAATCTGGTTGTAAAGAATCAGACGGATTATATTGACAGAGTCATTGAAGAAGTCCAGAGAGGGAATAAAAAAATTGCACTGAAGATACTCGAGCCTGACCCCGGGAGATTTAATATGTATTCGGCTGTTAATACTATTGTGAATAAATTGTTATTACGCTGTGAATATAGTTATAATGAAGATGTAAGAGTAGCCGTGATAACCTTCTATTAATATATGTCTTCTTACGTCTTAGTGTGGTACAATGTGAAATGATGCTTAAACTTAAATTGACATGAGGTGCTTTAATTTGTATTTAAAATCTTTAGAGATACAAGGTTTTAAATCCTTTGCAGATAAAATTGTATTGCATTTCAATAAAGGACAGACTTCCGTTGTAGGGCCTAACGGCAGCGGCAAGAGTAATATTGCAGATGCTGTCAGATGGGTTCTTGGTGAGCAAAGTGCCAGGACCTTACGCGGCAGCAAAATGGAAGATGTCATTTTCGCCGGTACCCAGCACCGCAAACCTGTGGGGTTTGCTGCGGTAACAATTACTCTGGATAATTCCGATAAAATGCTGCCTGTTGACTTTACAGAGGTTACAGTTTCGCGGCGTATGTATCGCTCGGGTGAAAGTGAGTATTATCTGAACAAGACTCAATGTCGTTTAAAAGATATTCAAGAACTTTTTATGAATACCGGTGTAGGCCGTGAGGGTTATTCAATAATTGGCCAGGGGCGTATTGATGAGATCCTCAGCACCAAATCCGAAGAACGCAGACTGGTCTTTGAAGAAGCTGCCGGAATAACGAAATACAAGGCTCGTAAAAAAGAGTCGGAACGCAAGCTTGAAACAACAAAACAAAATCTGGTTCGAATAAATGATATTCTCATAGAGCTGGAAAGCCAGCTTGAGCCTCTTGCCCAACAGGCCGAAACTGCGCGTCGGTACATAGACTTGAGTAATGAACTTAAAGGTATAGAAGTGAGCCTGTTTTTGGATACCATAGATAAGCTGAAGATAAAGCTTGATGAAATGGATAAACAGACGCAGGAAATCAGAGAACAGATTGATGAAGAAAACCGGAGAATAGAAAACATAAAGAACAAAAACAGAAGCAAGAATGAGCGCCTGGAGTTCTTGAAGTCAGAGATGGATGAGCTTAGAAGTTTTATACACAAAATTGACAGCGAGATTGAAAAGAATGAAGGGTATATCAGGCTTTGTGAAGAAAAAATAAATCACCTCACTGCAAATAATGAGAATTTTGGGAATGATATAAATTCTATTAAAGAGCGTATGTCAGCACTTGATCAGGATATTGAAAAGAAAAAGAACCGTTTATTCCAAATGTCACGGGATGAGGAGCGTTTTGCTGAGCTGTTGTCAGAGGCAGAAGGCATTCTGGCAGGTATTGTTGCCCGCTTAGATGAAGGCGAGAGGCTGGTTGAAGAAGCCAAACAGGCTATTATGGACAAACAGGATTCCTTATCGGATTCAAAAATCAGGCTTAACAATCTAAAAAATGATATTGAAAATTACCAGCAGCTGAAATCACGAATTGCGGAGGACATACGCCAGTCCACCCTGGAAATCGACCGCGAAAGCATGAAAAAAGAGGATTTGGATGCTTCGCTGAGAAAAACGAGGGAAGAAATAAATTCATCCAAATACAGACTGAATGAACTGGAACTTAAAAAGTCCGAAATCCAAAAAGTGCTTAACGAGAAAAAAGGCAAGCAGGAAAATCTCAGCCGTTCTTACAATGCATTGGAATCCCGGAACAGAGTACTTCTTGATATGGAAGAGAGTATGGAGGGATACAGCCGCAGTGTCAAGGCAATAAAAAGAGCTTGTGATGAAAACAGGGCTTTTGGCCGGGGAATACATGGCCCCGTAGCCCAGCTAATTACTGTTGAAGAACGTTTCGAGACTGCCATAGAAATTTCTTTAGGTGCAAGCCTTCAGAATATTGTAACTGATGATGAGTTCGCGGCGAAGCGCGCTATAGAGTATTTAAAGGCGAATAACCTGGGTAGAGCTACATTCCTGCCCAAGTCTGCTATTAAACCCCGTACACTGGATGACTCCCAGCTTGTCAGAGTGCGGCAGATGCCGGGATTTGAAGGGATTGCTTCCGACAAAGTTAAATATGACAGGCAATTTTCAGGGGTTATGTTGAATCTTTTGGGCAGAACTGTAATTGTGGACAATATGGATTCGGGAATCCAAATGGCAAGACAGTTTGATTATCTGTTCCGTATAGTTACCCTGGAAGGTGAGCTGATAAATGCAGGCGGATCTATGACAGGAGGAAGTAACGGAAGTAAGGTATCCAGTATAATTGGTCGTAACCGGGTTATCAAAGAGAACGAGACTGAACTTAAGAAAATAAGTGTTCAATTAAAGAAAATTGATGATGAAATTAAGGCTGCCGAAAATGAGCTGGATAATATTAATGCTGAATATGAGCAAGAGCAGAAAGTATTATCGGATCTTGAACTGGTAAGATTAAGAGATGAAAATCATGCAGCTGCAATAATGGATAATGTCAAGAAAATTACCGCCAGGATGGATATGTTGAAGCAGCAGGAAAATGAAATAGAGGAGCAGATAAAAGAGGTTAAAGCAGAGAGCGACAAGGAGTCTGTAAAAGTTAAAGTTATTGAAGAAGAAATACAGTTATTGAAGGACAAAGTACAGGCAAATCAGCTTAAAAACAAGGATGAACAGCGAAAGCGGGATGAACTCCATACAGATATTAATGATTATCGCGTATCGGTAAACTCTATTATAGAAAGCAAGCAAAGTGTTTTAGAACAGATTGAAATGCTAAATCAGGAAAAAAACAATATCACCATGAATATGGCAAAACGTGAAGAAGAAAAGAAACGTAATTTGGAACGTATTGAAGAGCTGAAAGCTGAAATTCAAGGAATAATGAAAAAGAATGTAAGTCTTAAGGAGGAAAAAACCGGACGTGAGCTTAAATCTGAGGGTCTGGCTGAAGAAAGAAGAGTACTGGAAGAGGAACTCTCGGGTATGTTGGACAGAGTTACTGAGCACAACAGCACCATCATTACTCTTCAAGAGGCACAAGGCCGGATTGAAGCGAGAAAAGCAAAGATGGAAAGTGAGCTTGAGACATTCCAAAACAGACTTTGGGATGAATATGGGCTTACATATGGAAATGCTATTGAAATAAGACGGGAAATAAGTAATGTAAGAGCTACCCAGAACAGAATTAATGAGATAAAAGGTGAGATAAGAGAGCTTGGACCGGTTAATGTAGCTGCTATAGAGGATTATTCAAAAACAAAAGAACGCTATAGCTTTATGAAGAGTCAGCATGATGACTTAATCAAGTCGGAAGAAAAACTAAGACGTGTTATTCAGGAAATAACATCAGTGATGAAAAAGCAGTTTGTGGAGCAATTTGAGATTATAAACAAGAATTTCAATATTGTATTCAAAGAGCTTTTTGAAGGTGGTTTTGCAGAAGTCCGGCTTGCAGATGAAGAAAATGTTCTGGAAAGCGCAATTGACATAATAGTTCAACCGCCGGGAAAGAAGCTTCAGAACATGATGCTGCTTTCAGGAGGAGAAAGAGCATTGGTGGCAATAGCCCTTATATTTGCCATTTTAAGGATGAGACCGGCTCCTTTTTACATACTGGATGAAATCGAAGCTTCACTGGATGACGCAAATGTTTATAAGTTTGCCGACTATCTGAGACGCTATACCGACGAACTTCAGTTTATAGTGATCACTCACAGAAAAGGTACCATGGAAGCCTCAGATATACTTTATGGTGTTACAATGGAGGAGCACGGAATATCCAAGGTGGTATCGCTGCGAATGGATAGCGATATAAAGAAGAACGCTGGATAACATATAATAGTACATATATTAAATAATGAAAGGAATATTGTATGGCAAAGGATAAATGGTTTAGCTGGGGAAAGAAAAAAACTGCAGAAAAGCAGGAAGAAACACTTGATAAACCCGCTGAAGAAAGTATAGTTGACGAAGAAGACGTTAATATAGATCAAGCAACGCCAGAAAATACGAAGGTTGGTTTTTTTGGAAGGCTTAAGGATGGTTTGAAAAAGACCCGGGACTCCATAACGCAAAGAATCGATGAAGTACTTGTATCCTTTGGTAAAGTGGATGAGGAGCTTTTTGAAGAGTTGGAAGAGATTTTAATTACATCCGATATGGGGATGAATACATCGCTTATGATAATAGACGAGCTCAGAGAAAAGGTTAAAGCTGAGAAAATAACCGATACACAGGGGGTACGTCTTGCTATAAAGGAGATAATTGCCTCTAAACTAACCGATGAGAATTCCCGGCTGAAACTTGGCACAAAACCATCGGTTATTGTAGTTATAGGGGTTAACGGTGTGGGCAAAACAACTTCCATAGGAAAGCTGGCACATTATCTGAAACAACATGGTAAAAAAGTAACTGTTGCAGCTGCTGATACATTCAGAGCAGCAGCCATAGATCAGCTGGAAATATGGACAAATAAAGCCGGTGTAGAGCTGATAAAGCATACTGAAGGCGCAGACCCTTCTGCAGTAATTTTTGATGCTATCCAACATTGCAAATCAAAAAATACAGACATACTGATATGTGATACGGCAGGAAGACTCCATACGAAAAAAAATCTTATGGAAGAATTAAAAAAGATTTTCAGAATTATTCACCGTGAACTCCCCGGCTCAGATATTGAGACTCTTCTGGTGCTGGATGCTACAACAGGCCAGAATGCGGTATCCCAGGCCAGGACATTTTCAGAGGTTTCCGAGCTTTCGGGGCTTATTCTTACCAAGCTGGACGGAACAGCAAAAGGTGGAATTATCGTATCGATAAAGTCCGAGCTGAATATACCGGTAAAATTTATTGGTGTCGGAGAACAAATGAATGACCTTCAACCCTTTAACCCCCCGGAATTTGTTGAAGCTCTTTTTGGTTCCCAATAACCTGTATTGTAAAACAGCATTTGTCAGTCTGATTGAAGCCTGATACGCAAACTAAACGGACAGGGAAATATTGTTAAATAAATATCAAAACAATTGTCAAACATCTTGACTTTTAGTATGCCTAAGAGTATCATGTTTTTAACAGTTTAATAATCGGATGAAGGCTTAGGGAGAGTTGCTGTTTAAGCACACCGAAGGAGTAAACCTCTCAGGTAAAAAGACCTAAGCTGGACGGATCTCTGGAGAGACCTTTTTATAAGGCGCCGAAGGGGCAAATCCTTGATCAGGATGACTCTCTCAGGCAAAAGGACAGAGCATGTATTAAGCATGGGAGGCCATGCTGCCAATGCTATTGCTTTGTAAAAAAGAGCTTGATCAGAGGTCAAACAATTACAGGTTTGGCTTTTTTCATTGTAGAAGCTGGTTAGTTAATATTTTCAGGAGGTTGAACTATGGCAAAAATAATTGTAACAGACAAAATGGCAGCAAATGGAATCGAGTATCTTAAGAGTAAAGGCCATGAAGTGGATACACCATTTGGTATCTCGCCGGATGAACTCGAAAAAATTATTGATCAATATGATGCAATAATCGTGAGAAGTGCCACAAAGGTTAAGGGCGCTGTTCTTGATAAAGCAGTGAATCTGAAGGTTGCAGGACGTGCCGGTAATGGTGTTGACAATATTGATGTACAGGAATGTACGAGAAGAGGTATAACAGTAGTTAATACTCCCGACGGCAATACGATGGCAGCTGCTGAAATGAGTGTAGCATTAGTGTATTCTTGTTTCAGAAATATTCCACAGGCTTATCATGCTGCAAAAAACAAGGATTTTCGCAGAAATAAATTTATCGGCGAAGAATTAGACGGTAAAACAGCAGGAATCATAGGTCTCGGCAAAATTGGCTCAGTAGTGGCTAAAAAGCTTATTGGTGCAGGGATGAATGTTATAGGATACGACCCTTATATTTCTGATGAACGCGTTGCCGACCTTGGAATTAAGCGCTGTGAAAATCTTGATGATCTTCTTAAGATTGCTGATTTAATCACTATACATATACCAAAAACTCCTGAAAGTAAAAATCTTATAGGAGAAAGAGAGCTGGCTCTGTGCAAGAAAGGTGTTCGCATTGTCAATGTTGCCAGAGGCGGTATGATTGATGAAAAAGCCCTTTATAATGCTATTGTATCAGGACATGTAGCTGGAGCAGCTCTTGACGTACAGGAGGTTGAACCTAACTTCACTAAGGCTCCCGAGGAACAGGATTATTGGAATCCACTTTTAGATCTGGATCAGGTTATTTTTACTCCTCATCTAGGTGCATCTACTAAGGAAGCCAGCATCAATTGTTCATTAGGAGTAGCAAAAAATGTTGAAGCAGTACTGAATGGAGAGCTGGTAGCTGCTGTAAATATGCCCTCTATCTCAGGTGATGTTGAAAAGCTTAAGCCTTATATCAGCATCGGAGAAAAGCTTGGTGCAATTTACTATCAGGCCGAACAAGAACGAGTTCAGAAAATAGAGATCATCTATAGTGGTGATTTGGTTGATAAGCCGACCAAGCCAATTACACTGGCTATTATTAAAGGCTTTTTATCTGTAGTAAGTGAGTCCGAGGTTAATTATGTAAATGCTCAGCTTAAGCTTAACGAAATGGGTGTGGAGCTCATTGAGAGCAAGACCAGCAATCTTGAAAAGTACACCAATTTGATTACTGTTAAATTCTACAGAAAGAGTAATGCAATTTCTGTGGCAGGTACAGTATTTGCCAAGGATTCTATTCGTATAGTTGACTTCTTTGGATATACACTGGACTTTGAGCCTACAAAACATGTGCTGGCATTGCAAAACATTGACGTACCGGGTATCATCGGCAAGGTGGGAACTCTTTTAGGCCAGAATAATGTTAATATTGCGGCAATGCAATGGAGCCGCCGTGATGCAAGCTCAAACAAGGCAGTATCTTTTGTAAGCGTTGACAGTGAAGTATCTGATGAAATAGTTGAAAAACTGCGCAATACTGACGGAATACTGAAGGTTTCCAAATTAAAATTTTAGGTCGTAGTGTTTGGGAGGAATACCATGGATAATAGTATAAAATCTGTTTTAGAGAAACAAGTTCAAAGGACCATGGATAACCTTGTAAAAAACAATATGATGGCTTTTTATGTTGAGAACAAAGCTCAGGTTGTTGAAAAGGTTGCCGAGTTAATTAAAGAAGGCGAGTTAGTAGCAGTCGGCGGATCCATGACTTTGTTTGAAACCGGAATAATAGAGCATTTAAGAATAGGCCGCTACAACTTTTTGGACAGGTATATGGATGGATTGTCAAGAACACAGATAGAAGAGATATACAGAAAATCGTTTTTTACCGATACCTACCTGACAAGTACCAATGCCATAACCGAAGACGGAGAACTCTATAATGTTGACGGCAATGGAAATCGTGTAGCTGCAATGATATACGGGCCGAAAAGTGTTATTGTGGTAGCGGGAATCAATAAGATTGTCAAGAATGTGGATGAAGCCGTAGAAAGAGTCAGACGGGTTGCGGCACCGGCTAATTCAATCAGACTTAATAAAAACACCCCCTGTACAAAAACAGGGTACTGTGCCAACTGCAGGACCGATGACCGTATTTGCTGTACATATACGGTTTTCGGGCAGCAGAGAGAAAAAAATCGTATTAAGGTTATTTTAGTGGGCGAAAGCCTTGGATATTAATAAATAATTGTATATTGTTAGAATTGCGGGGAAATAATTCCCCGCTTTTTTATAACAGTATGTTGTGTTATATTATTCATAAATCATCAGGGACTCATAAGGAGGCAAGTATATTGAAACAAAAGGTTGGTCTTGTATCCCTGGGCTGTCCCAAAAATCTTGTGGACAGTGAAATCATACTGGGAACCTTAAAGGATGCAGGCTATGAGCTTACTTCAGAGCATAAAATTGCGGATGTAATTATCGTAAATACCTGTGCTTTTATAGGTGATGCCAAGGAGGAAGCCATAATAAGTATTTTAGAAGCTGCTCAATATAAGAATGACGGAAATCTGAAGCTTCTGGTTGTAACAGGCTGCCTGGCAGAACGATATAAAACGGATATATATAAAGAGATACCTGAAGTTGATGTGGTTGTCGGAACAGGCAGTATTGGGGAAATACCGGAAATTATCGGAAAGCGGCTTGCCGAAAAGACAAGTGATAAAATGGTGTACGCTAACCTTCCAAATACTGTCGACTATTTGGAGCTCACCCGTCTTGTGACCGATGAAAAACCCTACGGTTACCTAAAAATTGCAGAAGGCTGTTCCAACAGGTGTACTTACTGCATAATACCAAGTCTGAGGGGGGATTTCAGAAGCAGAACAATAGAGAATATTCTGAAAGAAGCAAAAATCTTAGCACAAAGGGGTAAAAAAGAGATTATCCTGATAGCCCAGGACGTTACACGCTATGGGACAGATATATATAAGGAAAAAAAGCTTGTGGAACTGGTGCGGAAAATCAGTAAAATTGAAGAGATTGAGCGCATCAGACTTTTGTACTGCTATCCGGAATTAATAGACGACGACTTGATAATGGAAATGAAGAATAACCCTAAGCTGTGCAAGTATCTGGACATACCTATCCAGCATATTTCGGATAATGTGCTTAAGGCTATGGGTAGGCGCGGGAGTAAATCATATATTTATGATCTGCTGGCAAAGATAAGGGCTGAGATTCCCGGCATTGTATTAAGAACCGCTTTGATAACCGGATTCCCGGGGGAGACAGAAGACGATTTTGCCGAACTTTATGAGTTTGTAAGGAACGGAAATTTTGAGCATCTGGGTGTGTTCGCATACTCTAAAGAGGAAGGAACACCTGCGTATAAAATGAAAGGACATCTGTCGAAAAAACTAAAGAATGAACGTTGGGACAAGCTCATGGCACTACAGATGGAAAATGTTAAAAAATATAATAGTTCCCGATTAGGTCACACTTATGATACAATGGTCGATGGGGTGGCAGAGGATGGTATTTTTTATGTAGGACGTACCTATGCCGAAGCTCCGGAAATAGACCCGGTTATTTATTTTACCTCTACAGAGCCGTTAGAGAATGGCATGATTGTGCCTGTAAAAATGCTTTGCCCCGATGGATATGACTTAGTTGGTGAAGTACAGGCCGAAAACAGGAATGGTGAATTAAAAGATGAACCTAGCGAATAAAATTACAATTTCAAGAATTCTTGCCACACCGATTTTCTTATTCTTTTTAGTGCCGGGATGGTTCGGACAGTTTTTAGGGCTCAACCAATGGGGAAGATATGCTGCTGCTGTTATATTTATACTTGCTTCCCTTACCGACATGATTGATGGGAATATAGCCAGAAAGCATAATATGGTTACAGAACTGGGGAAATTTTTAGATCCGGTTGCTGATAAATTGCTGGTAACATCAGCTCTTATAGCATTTATAAAGACTGATAACCTGTCTGTTTGGGCTGTTTTCATCATAATAGCCAGAGAATTTATTGTAACAGGCTTTCGCATTATCGCGGCAGGCCGCGGTGTTGTCATCGCTGCTGACAAATGGGGTAAAGTAAAGACTGTTGTTCAGATTATAGCAATTGTGGCTATACTCATCAGGAATTTCCCGATATCTCTTATCACCGATTTTCCGTTGGGAATGGTATTAATGTATATCGCTGTTGTTCTGACCGTAATCTCAGGGGTTAATTATCTGGCAAAAAACGCAAAAGTCCTTCGTGATAATTAGAATAATGTGAAGCAGTCATTGTTGTTTGTACGAACATAATTAAGCGGCGTGGCTGCTGCGATTTAAAGCGGAGCATGGATCTAAGTAGCGGGCGCGACTAGAAACTGGATGTTGGAAATGGAGCGCTAAATCGCAGCAGTCTACAGCCGCTCCCCTGTTTAACGTAAAAAGACTCTTCACTCCGTTCAGATTGACAATACAGTTCGCATTATTCTTAGAATACGACAGCAAAGGTTCTTGCTCCCACACCAAATTTATGGAACATATTTTGAATGAATCCTCCGGTTTTGTCAATAATAGGACTTGATTAAATACTCGGAGGTTTGTCATGGATAGATTTACACGTGTTATAAGAACCGATATGGCTGATGAATCAAGGGTTGTCGGAGCCGGTGCACAAACCAGAACCCGTGGCAGCAGCCTAGGTGAAGGAATAAGAATTGAAAACGACGGTGACAGTGATGTAGCAATTACCAGAGTCCACGTGGATACACCAGAGGGAGAGCAAAAGGTCGGAAAACCCATAGGAAGCTATATAACCATGGACATTCCAAAGGTGAATGAAAAAAGCAGGGATTTATATGAAAAAGCCTGCCGGATGCTGGCAAGAGAATTGGAAAGCCTTATTCACCTGAATAAAAATGATACGGTTTTGGTTGTGGGTTTGGGAAACTGGAATGTAACAGCTGATGCTTTAGGCCCGAAAGTAGCACAGTCTGTACTGGTGACAAGGCATATATATGAATACCTCCCGAAAGAGGTGGATGAGACTGAGAGACCCGTATGCGCAATATCACCGGGAGTTCTTGGAATAACGGGAATAGAAACAGGACATATCATAAAAGGTATAGTGGATAACGTAAAGCCTTCATTAGTGATTGCGATAGATGCATTGGCCTCCCGTAGCATGAGCAGGGTTAATACATCAATTCAATTAGCGAATACCGGAATATCTCCGGGATCCGGTGTAGGAAATAAAAGAATGGCACTAAATAAAGAATCCCTTGGTGTGCCGGTTATAGCAATTGGTATACCAACTGTTGTAGATGCCGCTACCATGGCAAGTGATGTTCTTGATCTGGTTATGGACAATATGATGGAGCAGGCGGGCCAGGGCAGTGAATTTTACAAAATGTTGACGGGTATTGACCGGGACGAAAAATATCGTATGATAATTGAGCTATTGGAACCCTATTCGGGAAATCTGGTCGTAACACCAAAGGATACCGACGACACTATTGATTATCTTTCAAAACTTGTGGCTAATGGTATCAATATGGCATTGCATGAAAATATCGGGCCTGACGATGTTGATAGATTTATTAACTAGTATTTTGCATTAAGCGGGGCTCTGTAATACTATTCCCACTGTTTTTTATATAAAAATTAGTGTATTATTAGTTATACAGTAATTAATGGAGTGTTATACAAATGAATTATTCCTCTTTAAAGTTTCCTGATAATAAGCCCCGATACAGAATAAAAAATGTAGCACGGTTTACGGCTGTAATACTTGTTTTTTTGCTTACCATAACAGCTGTGTTGGTTATTCTTGCAAAAATAAAGGGAAATGGTAACGATAAATATGGCGTAAAGCCTACCGAGACTATTGATATATCTACTCCTACCCCTACCCCGGTACCAACGCCGACTCCTTATCCTGTTCCGGAAGGGAAAGTCATGGAGCCCTTTTTGGTTGTATTGGATCCCGGTCATGGAGATCTGGATGGCGGAACAGTTTCGCCATATATTGACGGTCTGTATGAAAAGGATATAGTTCTGGATATTGCGAAAAAAGTTGAGTCTATTCTTACCGGAAAAGGGATAAACGTCATTCTTACAAGAGAAGACGATATGCGCCCGGTTCAGCACAGCGAAGAAGATCTGGTTGCACGCTGGAGTTTTGCGAACGAACAAAAGGCCTCTCTTTTTGTGAGTATCCACGTAAATGCTTATGATTTAAAGTTTAAAGGGGCAGCCAGTGTCAATGGGATGGAGATTTACTTTTTTGAAGATAAGCATGAAGTATATCCTGATTTCACACAGCAACGCTTCGCAGAGATTATGAGGGATTCGATTTCTACGGCAAATGATATTACCTTCAGATTTATGGAAGGCGGAAGAAGGCTTGCGGTTGTGAGGAATACCACTATGCCTGCGGTTTTAATTGAAACAGCGTATATAACAAATAGAGAGGACAATGACAGACTAAATTCACAGGAATTCAGAGAAAAAACCGCTAAAGGGATTGCAGACGGCATAGAGACAGCAATGGCAGAAATAGGAGTCTTTAACCACGAAGGCGATATGTATGTTTTTAAGGAAATCGGAGAGTGACAATCAGATGGATGTCGAAAAAAGGATAACTGAATTAAGGGAGCTTTTAAATTATCATAATCACAAGTACTATATTGAGGACAATCCGGAGATTCAGGACTATGAATATGATAAGCTTTATCAGGAGCTTTTGGACCTGGAAGAGAAAAATCCCCATTTGATTACAGCTGATTCACCTACTCAGAGAGTGGGGGGCCAGGCTGAAGATGCTTTTACAAAGGTTATTCATGAAGTAAAGATGGAAAGCTTAAACGACGCTTTTTCCATTGAGGAACTTTATGCTTTTGACCGCCGTGTCAAAGAAGCTATAGGAAATGATTCTGTTGAATATATCGTTGAGAAGAAAATTGACGGACTTTCAGTTTCCCTGGAATATGAAAATGGTTTGTTCAAGAGAGGTTCCACTCGTGGTGATGGTGTAATCGGAGAAGATGTAACAAATAATCTTAAAACTATCCGGTCCATACCGTTAAAGCTCTCTATTCCCCGAGGGATGACCTTACCCTACATTGAAGTACGTGGTGAGGTTTTTATGGCAAAAAAGGATTTTCTTGATTTAAATGAGAGACAGGAAGCGCTGGGACAGAAGCTCTTTGCCAATCCCAGAAATGCAGCGGCGGGATCTTTAAGGCAATTGGAACCTTCAGTGACTGCATCCAGGAAGCTGGACATTTTTGTTTTTAATATACAAAGAGTGGATGGATTAAGCTTTAATACTCATTCTGAAGCCCTGTATTTCTTAAAAAAGCTGGGATTCAAAATCAGTCCGGATTTCAAAATATGCAAGAGTATTGAAGAAGTGATAAATGAGATACATATTATTGGTGAAGAACGAGGGAATCTGCCTTTTGAAACTGATGGCGCAGTGGTAAAAATAGATGATTTATCATTAAGAGAACGTCTGGGATCAACCAGTAAAGCTCCCAGATGGGCTGTGGCATATAAATACCCTCCTGAAGAGAAAAAGACGCTGTTAAAGGATATTATTATCCAGGTCGGGCGCACCGGTGCGCTAACACCTAATGCAGTGCTGGAGCCTGTCAGACTTGCCGGTACTACTGTATCACGGGCTACACTTCATAATGAAGACTATATAAAAGAGAGAGATATCCGCATAGGTGATCAGGTATGGGTAAGGAAAGCCGGTGAAATTATTCCTGAGGTCCTGGGGGTGGACTTTTCAGCAAGATCTGAAAATACAGTCCCGTTTAAGATGCCTGAAAATTGTCCGGTGTGCGGAGCTCCGGCTGTAAGAGAGGAACAGGAGGCTGTTACCCGTTGTACAGGTATAGAATGTCCGGCCAGGCTTTTTAGGAGTGTGCTGCATTTTTCTTCCCGAGATGCAATGAATATTGAGGGATTAGGTCCGGCTTTAATTGAAATGCTTTTAGAGAAAGGCTTAATCAGCGGGATTCCTGATTTATATGTATTACACAAAAAGAAAGATGAATTGATTGCTCTGGAGCGAATGGGAGAAAAGTCAGTTGAAAATTTACTTATTTCCATTGAAAAATCAAAAGAAAATGATTTAAGCAGGCTGCTTTTTGGTCTCGGTGCACGTTACATCGGAAAAAGAGCTGCCCAGCTCGTGTCCGAATATTTTAAGACTATTGATGCACTTATGGCTGCTACCAGTGAAGAAATTCAAAAGGTAGAGGAATTCGGCGAGAAAATGGCTATAAGTCTGGAAAGTTTTTTAAAGCAGGAACAGACTATTCATACCATAAATTTATTAAAAGAATACGGTGTTAATATGGAATCAAAAGTACAGGGACAGAAAACAGGAATATTTACCGGTCTTACCTTTGTACTCACGGGAACATTGCCCACATACACACGGGCCGAGGCCACCGAACTGATTGAAAAAAGGGGCGGGAAGGTGTCTGGCAGTGTATCTAAGAAAACATCCTATGTTTTGGCAGGAGAGGAAGCGGGAAGTAAACTTGACAAGGCAGTACAACTTGGGGTTAATATAATAGATGAGGATACTTTTAAAAAGATGTGTGAAGGTTAACGCTTAAGGCAGACCTCATTAATTTCGATATTATATAAAGAGACGAAAGTTAAACCTATGAGGTTGGAGGCTGTATTGCATGGTTAGAAAAAAAATGCTGTTGCCCATAGAGCTGGTAAATCCCGGCATGAAAACGGCAGACGTTGTTTTTAATAAAGAGGGAAATATATTGCTATGGGATGGTGTAGCATTAGATAGCCTTACAATTCAGCGCCTTAAAAATGTGGGTATAGACGAAATATACGTGCAATTGGATAAACCTCAGGAGATGAGTGGATTTAATTATGATGAGGATTCGCCGGAGCGTTTCCGGGTTGAGTATAAAAATGATCTGAATTCTACAAAGCAAATATTCCAGTCTATCTCTTCGGGCAGGAGAATAGATGTTGAAGCCACTGATAAAATAGTAGACTCAATTGTTAAGAAATCAGAGAGTAACCGTAATATAATTGATACCATTACAGAGGTCAGAAGTGTTGATGAGTATACATATTATCATAGTATAAATGTTTCCATGCTATGTATGATTATTGGAAAATGGCTCAGGCTGGACGAATATCATATCAGAAATCTGACCCAGGCAGGCCTGCTTCATGATATCGGGAAGTCTAAAATATCGCCGGAACTGCTGAATAAGCCGGGTAAACTGACAGAAGACGAGTTCAATGAGATGAAAAGGCATTCTGAGTATGGATATAATATTGTAAGAGAATCTGAAGATGTTCCTCCGGAAGTAGCCAAAGCTATTCTAACCCATCATGAAAAAGAGGATGGAAGCGGTTATCCTATGGGTCTTACGGGTAACCAGTTAAATCTTTATTCAAAAATTATTACAGTGGCAGACATATTTGATGCAATGACAGCAAACCGGTCATATAAAAGCAAGGATACTCCATTTAAGGTGTTTGAGCTAATGCAGCACGGAAGCTTTGGTGTGCTTGATCCAATAGTTTTAAATGTGTTTCTGGACAATATAACAACATACTATATTGGAGCAAAGGTGTTACTGAACACAGGTGAAAATGGAGTTGTCATATTTATGAATAAATCTAATCTGTCCCGTCCTGTTGTACAAGTTGGTGACAGATACATAGACACCTCGGTATCGAAAATAGTGAGGATTAAGGAGTTTATTTAATTTCGATGAAAGGCAGGATCTGAATGAGCAAAGGCCTTCGTGCCATTACATTTATATTATTCTTTATATTTGGACTTCTGATAAATCTTCAATTCAAAGGTATTATTATGGCTGAGCCGAAAAACGGTGCTACAGCAAAGGAGCTTGCTGCACAGCTTGAACTTGAAAAAAGAGAGAACGAAAAGCTTATGGAGCAGCTTACAAATATAGAGGCGGAGCGGGAGATGCTCTGGCGAAACATAGGAGATAATCTAAACAATCAGGAAATTAATGAGTTGTTAAAAAAGAGGGATTATGAGTTTCTTAGAGCAGGCCTGGTTACGGTCAGCGGCAGAGGGGTTGTAATTACAATGGAAGATGCCCCTGCAGTTGGAGAACTCGATATTGAAGAATATATTATCCATGATAACAATGTAAATGATATATTAGATGAATTGAAGGTCAATGGTGCTCAAGCAATCTCGGTAAACGGCGAACGGGTTGTTCTTACTACAAAACCTGTTTGTGCCGGTCCCACCATTATTGTCAACGAAAGCAGATATCCTCCACCCTATGTTATAAAGGCAATCGGAGACCCGGACGTTTTATATGATGCTATAGAAAATATGCCCCAGGTTGCTTTTATGCGCCTGACCAATATAAGAATAGATGTTGAAAAACAGGAGGAAATAACTATCAACAGATATCGGATGTACAGCACTTTGGAAAACTCGTTAAAAGGGTTGGAGGTGGTCAATTAATGAAAACTTTCAAGACAATATCTCTTACGGCTGTATGCCTTGTCTTGGGCATAATTGTTGCCTGGCAGTACAGAAGTGTAAAGATGAACCAGGTTCTGGCTCAATACGAGAAGAAAAACGTAAGCGAAATAATTGAAGAATTATTAATTGAGAAGAATAATAATGAAAATTTGAAGCAACGAATTCAGGAACTGCAGAAGGAAGTAGATACCTTTAAGGCCGGCGAAACAGGTGTCAGGGAAAACGTTGAAGCTCTGGAACGCTCTGTTCTGGCGGCACGGGTAAAAGCCGGACTGGAAACAGTCAAGGGGGCAGGCCTGATAATAACAATAGAAGCAGGCGGTTTAAAAACTGTAGAAGACCGGCATATTGAAGAGCTGATTAATGAGCTTAAAGCCAGCGATGTTCAAGCTATCTCAGTGAACGATGAGAGAATTGTCGCAATGAGCGAGATCCGAAAAGCCGGAGATTATATTATGGTAAACGGTAACCAGCTTGTTCCTCCGTACACGATTAAGGCTATCGGACAAGCGGATAATATGGAAAGATCCCTGAGACTGTTAGGAGGGGTACTTGAAAAATTTCAATATTTTGAGTTCAAAACCACTTTAAAGAAAGAGGAGAATGTTGTCATTCCGGCAATTCGGGAAGAATATATAAAAACTGATATGCTTACTCCGGTGGTACAATGACAATAAGCATACTGTTTTTACACACATAGTAATTTTAGCCTGTCCCTATGTAATATAATGGTGGTAGGAGATAAGAGTCATTCAATAGCAATGGCTCTTTTTGTTTTGGTGATTGACAGTGGAAAGGATATATAAATATTTTAGTTTTTTTGTTTTAGGCTTACTGGCCGTTATATCGGTATGTCTGCTGACTCTTCCCAAACTTTCTGATATATCAGCTTTAACTTTTTCAGAAGAACTGACGGGTTCTCTATCTGAGGGAGATTCCGGTATAAAAAGGGATTCGCGGCTATTTTCATCGGGGATTAATACCCGGTACACAGAACTGAAAAGCTGGGGTATTGCAAGAGGAAAGAATGGTGAGCTTCCGAGAGCTGATCCGGGAGCTCCTGAATTGCTTGCAAGATATAATTCCATATATCTGGGTGATCCGGATAAGAAAACAATATATTTAACTTTTGATGAAGGTTATGAAAACGGGTATACAAGTAAGATTCTGGATATTCTCTATGAGAATAAAGTGAAAGCAATATTTTTTATTACCGGTCCGTATCTGGAAAAGGAAGAAGCGCTTGTTCGGCGAATGCTGGATGAAGGGCATGTGGTAGGCAATCACACCATTAATCACAAAAGCCTTCCTTTGCTGGATGAAAAGGGTATTGAGGATGAGGTCGTAGGACTGGACAGACGATTTTATCAGAAATATGGCAAGAATATGATATTTTTAAGACCTCCAAAAGGAGAGTACAGTGAAAAAACTCTGGAAATCACCTCAAAATTGGGATACATAAATGTTTTTTGGAGCTTTGCCTATGATGATTGGGCGGTGGACCGTCAAAGAGGTTGGGAATATGCATTTAAGAAAGTGACAGAGAACCTTCATAATGGAGAAATCATGCTTCTGCATGCAGTTTCTAAAGACAATTGTGAAGCACTCAATTCAATTATTGAATACGCAAGATCCACCGGGTACGAATTCGGAGATGTATATGATTTGGAGAAGCTTGCAAGGGGTGAAGGCTGATGAGAAGAGGTTTTTACAGATTAAAAGGTGCTAAGGATAACAAAAAGGATCCCGGGGAAAGTCTTGGAGAGAGACTGGCCCGTCTGTTTGATATACCGGGGGATGTATATGGAAATCGTCCTAAGGTTACTGCCATAGGCAGAGGAGAGGTTCTGATCGAAAATTTCAAAGGTATTATGGATTTTCAGAGCGGCATGATAAGAATTAATACGAACAATGGAGTAATAAAGGTTACAGGCGAGGCCTTAAATATAAGAGAAATAACCAATGAAGAAATCATTATTGGCGGTAAAATTTCAAATATAGATTATGATGCCTAAAAGCGAGTTGGTTATATCATGTTTTTGGTTCATTTATGGAATTATATCAGGGGATATGTTATTATTATAGTTACCGGCAAAGGCATAGAACGCTTTATAAACATCTGTTCAAAACGGCAGATTCTTTTGTGGGATATTGTCAGAGCCGATATGGATTCAGCTTCAATGAAAGCAAGCATTCGGGGGTTTCGCCTGATGAGGCCGGCAGCCAGAAAATCCGGATGCAGGGTCCATATAAAGAAAAGATGTGGATTACCCTTTTTTCTGTACCGCTTTAAAAGAAGAAAGGGCTTTAAGTTGGGATTGTTTATTTTTTCTGCCTTGTTAATACTTTCGGTATCCATTATTTGGGATATCGAAATAATTGGCTGTAAGCCGGAAATGATTCCGCAGGTTATGAATGTATTAAATGTGGATAATATAGGAAGGGGCAGCTTTAAGTATAAACTGAATCCAAAAGATATAGCAACCAAATTAGTCCTGAATGTTGACCAGATCGCCTGGGCAGGAGTGGAAATAAAGGGTGTAAAATTATTTATTACTATAAAAGACAGTATAGAGCCTCCAGTTTTAATAAAAAACGATGAGTCATTTAATATAGTGGCCCAAAGAGACGGTTTTGTCAAAAGTATGGAGGTATATGCGGGCAACGCGCTGATAAAGGAAGGGGAAACAGTAAAAAAAGGGCAGGTGCTTGTATCGGGTAAGCTTGAGAGCAAGAATCCGGAATTTGGGACCCGGGATGTCCATGCTCTGGGCAGGATTATTGCGAGAACATGGTATGAAAACTCCCTGCCTGTATCAATGATATACACCCAAAGGCTGAAAACTGGAAAGATTCATAAAACAGTCTATATAAGATTTCTGGATAGAAGATTTAAAGTATCCGGAGGTAATTTACCTTATGAAATGTATGAAACTGAAACGGTTGAGAAACTAATTACAGGTCCTTTCGGACTGAAATTACCCATTGGTTTGACTATTGATAATAGTTACGAAATAGTTGAAAAGCAAGTGGATCTGACATTGGATGAAGCAATTGCCGTTGCTGTCGAGACTGCAAAAGAAGAATTGCGCAAGCTGATGCCTGAGGACTGCATTGTTATTGATGAGATTGTTAAGCATTATGACGGAGAAAATAACACAAAATATATACAAGTAGTATTTGAGTGCGAAGAAGACATTGCGGGTCTGGAACCCGTTTTGCAATAAAACTTATTTGAAGAAAGGCAGAAAAGTTTTGGATACAGTTGTTGAAAGACAATTAGCATTACCGGAACCGGATATAGCATTAAATCTATTCGGCACTAATGATAAGAACATTAAAATGATTGAAGATAAACTGGATGTTAAGATTACGGCCAGAAACGATGAACTGCATATTACCGGCTTTGAGAGCCGTGCCGATATTGCCGTTGATATTCTGAAAAAGCTGGCGGTAATAGCTAAAAGCGGGGACAGCATTACAGAACAAAATGTACGCTACCTTCTGGAATTAACCGAAGAGGAGCGGATTAAAAATGAGAACATTCTGTTGGATGAGGTATGTGTAACCTACAGAGGCAGACCTATTAAGTCAAAAACATTGGGGCAGAAAAAATATGTTGAGGCCATGCGTAATAACCCTATAGTTTTTGGCATTGGTCCGGCAGGTACAGGTAAAACATTTCTTGCAGTTGCTCTTGCCGTTATGGCATTCAGGAAGAAACTGGTCAGTCGCATTATTTTGACACGCCCGGCAGTAGAGGCCGGGGAACGCCTGGGATTCCTTCCCGGTGACCTGCAGAATAAGGTAGATCCTTATCTGCGTCCTTTATATGATGCGCTTTACCAGATCATGGGTCCTGAAACCTATCAAAGCAACCTTGAAAAAGGCATTATTGAGGTTGCACCTTTAGCTTATATGCGGGGAAGAACCCTCGATGATTCTTTTATAATCTTAGATGAGGCACAGAATACAACACCTGAGCAGATGAAAATGTTTCTTACACGAATGGGAATAGGATCCAGGATGGTTATAACCGGTGATATCACGCAGGTTGACCTTCCGGGAGGTAAGTCCGGTCTTATTGAGGCCAGAAGAATTCTAAAAAACGTGGATGGGCTGAATTTTGTATATTTAACCGAGCGAGATGTTGTGAGGCATGAGCTGGTCCAGCGTATCATAAGAGCGTATGATAATGATGCGAAAGGCAGGAGCTTGTAAATGGCAAAAAGGATTAAAAAGAAAAGAGAGATTAAGTTTATCAGGCTGCTAAAAAGCAATTCATTTCAAAGGATGCTTGTGGTAGTAATTACCTGGCTGATATTATCAACATTAGTAGCGTATGAAGCGGCCCCGGTAAAATATAAACTGGAGGTAGGCGATATCTCTCAGTATGACATTCAAGCACCCAGGGATATTGAAAATTCTATAAGAACACGGCAAAATGCAGAAGAAAAGGCCTCAAAAATGCCACCGGTGGTAATTGATATTGAAAATGCAAACAGTGACATGCTAAACGGTGCGTATGAATATTTTGAAGGTCTGGAACAGCTTATAACAGATATTAACAATGATACTGAGTATCAAACCCTTAATGAAAAAATTCAGGCCTATGACGAGCAGGGGGAGTACGATGTTCTTTTTGATTTGGACGAGCCTACGCTGACACTTATGCTGGATGAGCAGGGTGGCGGTAGTCTTCAGATTCTTAAGAGCACGGTTATTAAATCAATAATTCCTGAACTGACAAAAAAGAACCTTATGGAAGATAATATTGCTATTGAGATAGCAAGAGGACTTGAGACCATTGAGAAAGGACATGTAAGCTACGACTTAAAGCCTGTTGCAGTAGATGTCTTACAAAAGGTAATCAAACCTAACAGCCGTATTGATGAAGAAGCTACAAATGCTCAGAGAGATTTGTATATTGAGAACTACATCAAGGAGAACCCTGTTATTATATATAAGGATGAGAGAATAATAAGCAAGGACGATGTGGTAACAGAGGATAAATATGCTGTTTTAAAGGAGATTAATTACATAGACAGTGAAGGAAAGCCTGATTATCTGCTTTATATAGCCGTTTATATAATTATTCTCTTATTATTCATAAGTACTTTCCTTTACCTTAAAAATTTTCAATCCAAAGTATATTACGATCGAAATTCAATTTTCCTGATATGCGTCTCAATTCTTATCACAAGTTTGTTTGCCTGGGTAATTCGTGAGTTTATACCCGATTTGTCCTATTTTATTATTCCTGTATTTATAGCTCCGGTACTGGTTGCAATTTTTTTAGGTATAGAGGCGGCCATAACCATAAATATACTCCTTACCTTCAGTTTTTCACTCATGGTAGGAGGAAATTTTGAATTTATGATTATGTCGATATTGGGAGGCTCCTTTGCCGCATTTTTCACCGCAAATGCCACTCAGAGAAGGAAAATATCCCTGACAGGCTTTGCTTTAGGTTGTTTAAATGCTTTAGTCATAATCATGGTAGGTTTAATTGAAAAGAAGAGTCTGGAGAATATCTTAAATGATGGAGGCCTTGCATTTATTAACGGTCTTTTATCTATTATTCTCGCAATTGGTCTTTTACCGTTTTTGGAGACCACCTTCAACGTGGTAACACCATTAAAGCTTCTCG
The DNA here is from genome assembly GCA_012523685.1 of Clostridiaceae bacterium. Classification (GTDB taxonomy): domain Bacteria; phylum Bacillota; class Clostridia; order DSM-8532; family DSM-8532; genus DTU059. Next base: position 30,770 of record JAAYTR010000170.1, read on the forward strand.
AATTAGCCGATCCTAATCACCCGCTTTTAAAGCGCCTTCTAATGGAGGCACCGGGCACATACCACCATAGTCTTATGGTTGGAAACTTAGCAGAAGTAGCAACTCGCGAAATCGGAGGTAATGCTCTTCTGGCAAGGGTAGGTGCGTATTTTCATGACGTGGGGAAATTGAAGCGTCCATACTTTTTTAAAGAAAACCAATTATCGGACAACCCACATGACAAGCTCACACCAAACTTAAGCACTCTTGTTATTACATCCCATACCAAGGATGGCGAAGAATTGGCAGCCAAATATCATTTACCTAAAATAATAAGAGATATTATAACTCAGCACCATGGTAACACTTTGGTTGCATATTTCTACCATAAGGCAACACAAACTGATAAAACCGAAGAACTCAAAGAGGAAAATTTCCGTTATGAGGGTCCTGTACCACTCTCCAGAGAGGCTGCTGTAGTAATGCTGGCCGACTCAGTAGAAGCGGCTGTCCGTTCTATGCCGGAAAAAACTCCGGGAAAAACCGAGGGGCTGGTCAGAAAAATTATTAAGGACAAGCTGGATGATGAGCAACTGAGCCGCTGTGATCTTACTTTAAAGGACCTGAGCATAATAGCCGACAGCTTTGTGCAGGTTTTAAGCGGTGTTTATCATGAACGTCCGGAGTACCCTGAACTCGAAAAGAAAAAGAGTTTATCGGAGCTTGATAACAGTATCTATAATACTCCTAAAGAGAATAAAATACATAGGAGGGATGAAGCAAATGAAGTTAACAATATTCAACCGTCAGAAAGCACGGGAGATATCAAAGGATATACAGAAACTAATTGAAAAGGCAGTTAAGCTGAGCGTTAAGAGAGTAGATTTCCCATACCCTTGCGAAGCCTCTGTTACATTAACAGATAATGATAATATTAAAGAATTGAACCTGGAGCATCGCGGCATTGACAAGGCAACAGATGTACTTTCTTTTCCGTTAATTGAATATGTTAATGGTGAACCC
>JAAYTR010000171.1 GCA_012523685.1 Clostridiaceae bacterium
CTTGAGTTTCCGCAAATTGCACTTTGAAAATGAATAAATCTAATGACAGTGCCAATTTGCTGATTTTTTTAAGTGTAAGAGTGGCAGTATCTAGATCAGAAGAAGCTTAATAAGCCCCGTTTAAAACCGGACTTCGGGATAAGTATTCTTTTATCTATTTAAGCGATTAGCTTAAAGCAAAGTTGACGGTATGCAGGACGTTTTGTCCTGAACCATAGCCTGACGCCTTCTTTTGCATACGAGAGTATGCCGGAGATACCTTTTGCTAACCGATAATAGCAGAACTGAACTTTCTCCTTAACAGGAGCTGCTGTCTGTATGATTGAAACCTTTAGGGCATTTGTTTCTGCTTTCATTGAAACCAGAGCAAGAAATGCCATACACAAGGTGATATAAAAATTGAGAGCATTAATTGCTTTCAGCTTCCGGACACGGAAGTTTTCAAACTGGAAAACCTGTTTCTTGCAGCGGAAATATTCCTCAATGCGCCAGCGGGAGAAATAAAGCCTTGCAATTCGTATTACATCTTCTCGGGACTTTATTTCCTTGTTTGTTGCGAGCATCATCGGATGCTCTGTGATGCCATAGACAAGAACCAGATAAATATCCTTTCTGGATGCAGTGATTTGAACCTTCACATGGGATAGATAAGCTTCCCTTTTTTTGCCCTTATAGAACACAGGTGTTGTGATTTTGCCTTTTCGACGATTTCGCAGTTCAGTAGCGGCCACCCATTTGTTATGAAAAAGTAGCTTTCTTTTAGCTGTAAGTCGGATCACATAGTCCTGCTTTAATTCATCAAGCTTAAGAAACATCTTATTATCATCATAGCCCCTGTCCATTACAAAAGTAGCTTTGCCAAACATTGCTTTTCCGCGCGCCATGGCATCAAAGGTTACGTTATTGACAGAGGTGAAGGTCTTTTCTTTTGAAGAATGGATTTTAGAATAAATGCTGACAGGATGATTGCTTTTAGTCATAACACAAGCCTCTGTTACATGGTAGCCCTTCTCATAGACATTTTTGGTATCGGTGCTTTTGGAACCATCCCGAACAAGTCCCAGTGCTTCGAACTTGTAGCCGTCAGGCTTGATGATATCACTATCATCGATATGGATAACTGGTTGATCCGGCACCCATTTACGTATTGTATGCAGATACGAAGACAAGGCAGAATTATGTATTCCCTTATTGAGATGTCGGGTAAGTCTTTCCACGCTGTTGACCTTTTTGGAATCTTCGTGAAGCTGATCCACAACATCAGTCAGAAGGCAACTGCCAGAAGCTAACATGCCATAAGTCATGTCTGCAGTAAACTTTCGATCCGGTTTGGAAAGCTTTCGGGATATTTTGTTTGAAAAAGATAAAATTTCACGTTTCAAAGTGTAAGTATTTGTAGTAGAATTAAGCATAAGGAGTCCCTTTCTTTATTGTTTAGTGTAGATTTTGCTTAGACACCATTATTATACTACAAAAAGGATGAGGATTCCTTATATTTTGGGCATTTTCTAAAAGTTGTTTATTACAATACTGATGAAACAGGGATACTGTGGATAAAACTACGGAAACTCAAGACTACCCATGATGTTGCATTTTTTTCCATTTGGTATTATACTTTTCACTTAAAGATATGTAAAATATATGTTTGATATCGTTGTTATATCGTTTTTATATATCTACTTCATTCTACAGGAGAATCGCTATGAATATAAGCTATGAATATTATCGCATTTTTTATTATGTTGCCAAATATAAGAACCTGACTACTGCTGCTGAATCATTACACAGTAATCAGCCAAATATTTCCCGTACCATTAAACTGTTAGAGCATGAATTAGGCTGTCAGCTTCTTATCCGTTCCAATCGTGGAATCTCGTTAACACCGGAAGGAGAGCAGCTTTTTTCTCATGTTAAAATAGCAGTTGAACAGCTCCAAACCGCAGAAGAAAAAATAAAAATGCTTACCGGATTGCAAAAGGGCTTAGTTTCCATTGGCTCAAGTGAAACAGCTCTGCATCTTTTGCTTCTTCCTGTTTTAAAAGAATTTAAAGAAACGCATCCGAATATTCGTATCCGTATTCAAAATCATCTCACAAGTCAGGCAGTTGAATCTGTAAAACAGGGGCTTGTTGATTTTGCAGTAGTTGCCTCTCCTGCCGATATACCTGCTTATTTGAAAGTATATTCTTTGATGCAGTTTCAGGATATTCTTATTGGTGGGAATTCTTTTAGCAACTTATCTTATGAATCTCTTTCCATCAAAGATATTTATTCATATCCTCTTGTGTGCTTAGGAGAAAGGACCATGACTTATCGCTTTTATGACGAATTCTATCGTTCTAATCACCTCATTTTGAAACCGGAATTTGAAGCGGCAACTACAGATCAAATTCTTCCTATGGTAAAAAACAATTTAGGTCTGGGATTTTTTCCCGAAAAAATGGCAAGACAATCCCTTGCTTCTGGCGAGATCTGTCAGATACACTTACATGAAACCATTCCGTATCGTGAAATATTTCTTGTGGAGAATAAAGAACGCTCCTTACCGATTGCGGCAGAAGCGTTAAAAGAAATCCTTATTCAATATTCTAAGAATTCTCTTTTGCCCGGTTGATTGTGTCCAACCGTTTTCTTTTTTGCTCCGGATCATTCCTTGAGGGAAGTCCGGCAGCAAGGAGAATATTATTCCATGTTCTAAATCTTGATTTTAACTTTTGGACATTTGACACTTCTTTCATAGTAGGTACATAGCCTTGTCTGTGATAGACCTCTATAACCTCTTCCAGCATTTTTTTATCTGCTTCCGTTACCGGCATTCCGGGTTTCCAAAATTTATCAAAATCATAATGTTTACGCATTGAAAAACATTTATTTTTCTTTTTTCTCTTTGCATCGTTTTCCATTTATTTTACCTTTTCTACTGCTTAATATATTTTTGCAATGCCTCAATATATAATACTCCATATCTGCTTAATGGCATATTTTTTTGTCTAATAATACCTATTCGCATATATTCATCTACGAGCAACGGCTTTGCAATAATATTTTCTCCATTCAGTTCTCTACTAATAACACCCGAACTAACCGTATAACCATTTAACCCAATCACCAAATTAAACAGTGTAGCTCGATCCCGGACTTTGACATTCTTCTTTCGGTCCAAAGTACTTAATATTTCTTCTGAAAAATAAAAAGAATTATACTCTCCCTGTTCAAAAGAAAGATACGGATATTCTTCCAGTTCTTCTAACGCAATATTTTCTCTTTCTGCTAA
>JAAYTR010000172.1 GCA_012523685.1 Clostridiaceae bacterium
CGCTTTAAATCGCAGCAGCCACGCCGCTTAATTATGTTTGCACAAACAAAGACTAGTTCGCACTATTCTTAAAAGCTGAAATTACATAAACTTCTTGATTATGTTATTAATATCTGACAAAATATTTTAAAAAGTGTTGACATTAACGTTACGTAAAGGTGTAACATCAATTGTGCAAGGAGTTGACATATATGGAGTATACAGTGCAAAAACTGGGAAGACTCGCCGGAATCAGTACCAGAACCCTCAGATACTATGATGAAATAGGAATTCTTAAGCCGGCAAGAATAAATTCGTCTGGGTATCGGATATATGGTCAAAATGAGGTTGACCGCTTACAGCAAATTCTCTTTTACAGAGAACTGGGAGTGAGTTTGGATAATATTAAAAAAATTATCTCGGCACCTTCTTTTGACAGTGTCGAAGCACTGAGACAGCACCATATTAAACTTCTGGAGAAAAAGAAGCAATTGGAAACATTAATCATGAATGTGGAAAAAACGATTGCTATGTCGGAAGGGAGAATAAAAATGTCAGATCAAGAGAAATTTGAAGGTTTTAAACAAAAACTTATTGATGAAAACGAAGAAAAATATGGTAAAGAAGTCAGAGAAAAATACGGCGACGAGACAGTTGATATATCAAATGCCTATTTTAAAAATATGAGTAAAGAGGATTTTGATAAGATGGAAGCTTTATCGGTTCAGATTATGGAAACCCTGGCTGAAGCTTTTAAGACAGGTGATCCTGCAGGCTCGCTCGGTCAAAAAGTCGCGGAGCTTCATAAACAATGGATAAGCATGTGTTGGGGCCATTATGACAAGGAGGCACATGCAGGGCTCGCTCAAATGTATGTGGACGATGAGAGATTTACGGCTTATTATGATAAGGAACAACCCGGACAGGCTGAATTCCTGAGAGATGCTATTCGTATCTTCACCGGGGTCTGATATGCTCCTATGTGGAGCGTATTCAAGCATAGCGGCTGTAGCTGACATTTGTCATCCTGAGCGTCAGCGAAGGACCTTAAGCGATTTAGCGCTCCATTTCCAACATCCTGTTTCTAGTCACACTCGCTACGCAATCCATGCTCCGCTTTAAAATGTTTATACAATTAAGCTCCCTTTCAGGGAGCATTTTTATTTTTACAGGCACTATGAACATTGCTATAAACTGTGATAATATTATTATTAGCTAATTAATAATTAGAATAAGCGAATACTTTTATTTTATATATAGGACGGATGAATTACCTATGGATAAATCTCTTTACGCATGTGGTTCATGTCAGCACAAACTCTGTGCCGGACGTGTATCGTTGTTTACCTCACTTGATAATGAACAATTATTGCAGGTTATGAAGCTTATTATTCATAAAGAATACAAAAAGGGAGAAATACTCCTTTTCGAAGGTGAGATCAGAAACGATCTTGTAATTGTTAACAAGGGACAAGTGAAAGCTTTTAGAAATACCGTAGATGGCAAAGAACAGATTCTATATATTTTCTCCGAAGGGGATTTTTTCGGAGAAAAAAATCTTCTGAGAGACCAGGC
>JAAYTR010000173.1 GCA_012523685.1 Clostridiaceae bacterium
CCCTTTGCAAAATGTTCAATATCCGCAGCTGACGGAAATCTCAGCAATCGGGCTATTTCACGGGCTGCAGCCTGCTCCGGATTTATTACAAGATCCAGCCCCAATTCTGTTTTCAATACTGAAAGTTCATCTGCATATTCAGGGTCTCTGATTCTGGCAATAGTATGTCCGGCTCCAAGCTTCCTTCCGGTCAGCGCACAGACCATATTCATCTCATCACTGGATGTTGCTGCTATCAGAAGATCAGCATTTTTCACCCCGGCTTCCAGCATAACTTTTGTACTAACACCGTTTCCCTGAATACACATGACATCAAGCGCTTCACTGGCCTTTCTCAGTGCTTCCGGATTCTTATCGATAATAGTAACGTCATGGTTTTCCTGCGACAGATGTTCTGCCAGACTGTGGCCGACCTTACCATCTCCGATTATAATAATTTTCATTTCTAACCCTTCTTTTCTATAAACCAGTTTTATGTTGCCGTACCCTGATTTACTTCTACAGAGTATTAATTAATACAGGGTTTGTCAATAGTATTTTGTCTTACACACTCAAAAAGCACCCTGATTGGAAAAGGTATATAAATCTGGCTTTAACCTTTTTACCTGTAATATTTTCTAATGCTCTTGCATAATAATCCAGCTGGAACTTATACCTGTCTTTTATAATATGCTCTTTTCCTTTGGGTATATAGTCAGTTTTATAGTCTATCAGTACAACTCCGTCCTCTTCTTCAAAGAAGCAGTCTATTACACCTTGCAGCAGCACAGTTTCTTCCTTCATGTATTTCTTGTTTACTTGTCTATATAACTCTTCTACAGGTATTGCAATATTAAATGGTATTTCACGGCTGATATTTTTCGCTGCCAGCATTCTTCTTCCCAGTTCAGAATTCAGAAAAGCCTCTATCATTCTCAAATCAACGCTCTCTACCTGCTTTTCGGTTAATAGATCTTTAGCCACCATTTTTTTAACCTGACTATATATAATCTCCTTATATTTTGGTTCCGTGCTCATTTTTATTTCATCTATGTCCAGGTGCTGCATAATAAAATGAGTTATAGTTCCTTTTTCTGCTGCACTTAAACCCTTTTTTTCTTCCAGAAACATAGGTTTTTTAACAAGGGAAGCAGTTAAATAAGGCATGGCTGCGCTTTCCCCGGCAGATTGAATACTGAACCTTCTTTTAAGCTCTGTAACGGATACCTTGGCAGGAATATAGGCCGCATCAATGTATTCATATTCCCAGCTCAGTCTTCTGTCAATTTCTTCTGCAATTTTATTATAACCGGCATTAATCTCTTCGTTTTCTTCTGCAACCGTACTCTCAATCCAATCAAACAATTTATTGTCATGTTGTTCATCAGATTCTATATTAATCGATATATCGGTTTTACTCCAAAGCCTTATATCCCAGTGGGATGAATCCTCTAACAGCAGACCTTTATAACTGTTTTCGGAATCCGCTGTCTGGCGGAAATCTTTACATCCGCTATGCCGTAAAACAGCAGGTATTATCCAGTCAAGATAATTCCGCCCATTAAGTATTTCATAGCTGGGGAGCTTTTCTTCCTTAGTATTTGATGTTGAAAACCATTTATTTAATGCCTTGTTCATATTGCTGGTTGATCCGGTTATAATAAGCTTTTCACGTGCTCTGGTAAGAGCTACGTATAAAATTCGCATTTCTTCAGACAGAGTTTCTGTCCTGACTTTCTCTTTTATCGCTTCCTTAGCGGCCGATGGCCATGAAAGCCTTCTTTTATAGTCTACAACATCAGGACCGAAGCCCAGATCCTGGTGTAAAAGAATACTTTTGTTCATATCCTGTAAATTAAACTTTTTGCCGCAGCCTGAAATAAAAACAACGGGAAACTCCAGCCCTTTGCTCTTATGAATGCTCATAATTCTTACAACGTTGTCATTCTCACTTAATATTTTAGCGCTGCCCATATCGCCCTTGCTGCTTTTTAACCTGTCAATAAAGTTAATAAAGTTAAACAGCCCTTTATAGCTTGTTTCTTCAAACTGCTTTGCCCTTTCAAAAAGAATCCTTAAGTTTGCCTGCCTTTGTTCTCCGCCAGGCATAGCACCTACCATACTATAGTAACCGGTGTCACTATAAAGCTTCCATATAAGCTGATCGGTGGGCAAATATAATGATGCTTTTCTCCATCTGTTTAAGCTTTCAAGAAATACTTTCGCTTTTTTGCAAACTTCTCCGTTGTCTGTTTCAGACAGCTTTATTAAACCATCAAACAGTGAACCATCACGCAGGGCAAGCCTGATATCGGCTAAGTCGTTGGTAGAAAAGGAGCAGATTGGTGACCTTAGTACCGCTAAAAGCGGAATATCCTGATATGGATTATCAATTATCTGTAAGAAAGAAAGGACAACCTGAACTTCAGTTGTTTTAAAGAACCCGCTCCCTGTATCTGCAAACACGGGTATCCCGGCCTGAGTCAGTTCTTCCACAAATACGTCGGACCAGTTTTTTGTTGTTCTCAATAAAATTATAATATCTTTGTATTTTAGCTCGCGATATTTCTTATTCTTCTTATCAAAAACAGTAAAGTAATTACCCTCTGCATCGGGTTCCATAAGCGTTTGTATTCTTCTCGCAACCATTCTGGCTTCACATTGAATATTATCAAGCATTTCCTCTTCTTGCCCGGGTGTTTCATCACCATTGCTTTCCTCTGTATTATTGGATTCGTCATCAGAAATCCCGGTGTTAATAATATGCAGCTCGGTACTCCCGCCTGAAACCATCTTTCCCTGGTCATTCTCCGGAAATTCTGCGCCGGGGTTCAGAGCTTCATCTTCGGTGTAGTCCAGTTCTCCCGCATTAACCGACATTATCTGTTTAAAAATAAAATTCACGGAATCGACCACATTTTTGCGGCTTCTGAAATTTTTGTATAATAAAATCTTTCGAAAAGGATTGTCCTTTTCGGTTGAATATGTATTATATTTTTTCATAAACAGCTCAGGTCTGGCCTGCCTGAACCGGTAAATGCTTTGCTTAACATCTCCTACCATAAACACATTCGGTTTTGGACTGTCAACCTTAGAAATCATATTTATTATGATTTCCTGAACCATATTGCTGTCCTGATACTCATCAACCATAATTTCTTCAAAACGGTCTCTGTATTTCAAGGCTGTATCAGAGGGTATAAGTTTTCCATCCCGGCCCTTCTCTGACAGGATTTCAACGCAGTAGTGCTCTAAATCATTAAAATCCAATACAGATTTACGATTCTTTTTTTCGGTATACTTCTTAGACAACTCAATTACTAGATTTGCAAGATATTTCATCCTGGCATAGAGGGAATTCAAGTCATGCGTAAGTTCTGCTGAATTGGCGTTTACTATTTGCTCTCTGAACTTTTTTATCCGTTTTTTTACATCATCCCGGATATCTTTTACTCTTTCCTGTTTTGATTTATCTACCTCTTTGCCGGCTCTCGGAAGAATCGAAAAAGTAAATGTATTAATGCCGAAATATAAATCATCCCATACTGTTTTAGAATTTAATTTTTCACTGTTCTCCAGCAGCATAACGAGATTATTTATATTTGCTAAATCCTCCTGATAAACAGGCAGATATTTTTCAAGTCCCAGTCCTGTCCTGATTATATCCACGGCACGGACAAGCTGGTCTCTCATGCCCTCAATCTCAATTCTTGCAGAGGTTAAAAGCACCCTGCCCCAAATGGTAGAAGCGAAATCTGTTCCTTCAGGGATTCTTAATGCTTCAGTCATTTCCTCAAGCCATCTTTCCGGCCATGGGCTGCTCTGTACAAAAGAATACAGATCAAGAACTATATCCATCAGGTTCTGATCATCCCGATTTCCCCCATAACTTTCCAGGAGCTCATAAAAGCCTTGATTATCTTCCTTTTCATATTGCTCTTCAAAAATATCATTTAGAGCTTCAAGTTTCATTAAGGAACTTTCTGTCTCGTCGGCAATTCTAAAATCCGGATCGATACTGATATTTTGAAAATTACTTCGGATAACCTCGGTGCAAAAAGAATGGATGGTTGTTATACTGGCCTTTCCCAGTAATGCCATCTGTCTTTGTATCTTGGTTGAGCCCGGATTACTCTCCAAATACTTTGAAATGGCATCTGCAATTCTTTCACGCATCTCAGCCGCCGCAGAGTTGGTAAATGTCACTACCAGAAGTTTATCTATATCAACGGGATTTTTTTCGTCGGTTATTCTCTTAATAATACGTTCAACCAAAACTGCTGTTTTACCCGCACCGGCAGCAGCTGCGACCAGGAGATTGCAATCCCTTGCAGTTATGGCATCCCATTGTTCACTTGTCCATCTGGGTTCACTCATACTGTTTCTCCTTAATATTTTTCCATACCTCATCGTTATCTTTGTTATATAGCAACCGATATGAATTTTCCTTTCTCGTAGTGTCAAACTGGCAGACAGGAAGATAGCTGCAATAGGTACATGCTACAACATCCTTCTTCTTATATGGTTTAATATCGGCATTCCCTTTCATTATCTCGGTTCCGATATCCTTTAACAGCCCTTTTATGTATTTCCGCATAAGTTTGAACTGTTCCAGTGAGGCTCCTGAAGTGTTTTTCCCCAGCACATCCCCCTTATTTACAGTTGCGGGTATGAGCATGGATGAGCCCTCAATGGTATTATCCATTTCTTTAATCAGCTTAACATCAGCCAGGACCAGGCCCTTCATTTTCAGTTTTCTCATTATGGCTTTCTCAATTTCCTCTTCGGATAGAGCCTTGTTATTCCTGATAATTGGATCATCAACCTTAAAATACAGAATACCCCCCGGGAAAACCGGGCTGTTGCCCTTTTGCTCCTCGCTTTCCCAGATAGCATCCATATAAGTGATAAGCTGAATCTGAAGACCGTAGAAAACATCTGACAGCTTAAAATCCTTTGTTCCTGACTTATAATCGATTATATTAAGATACTTTCCTTCCTGAGATTCAAAGGCATCTATCCTGTCTATCCTTCCGGATAATTGGATTTTGTGGCCCGAATCCAATTCGATTACTATAGGCGGATAATTCTCCTTTTCGCCGAACCCCACCTCGTAAGCAATGGGGTTAAAGCTACTCCTGCGGATATGCTCGGCAATAAGCAATAAGGCTCTGGTAACCACTCTTTTAAGTCTTACTGTTAATGCAGTATATCGCTTTGATGCAGCAATCCCTTTTCCTTTCATGTTTTCAAGCATTTCATCTACAATCTCTGAGACTCTGTCTCTGCACCAGTCAGCATCAAAGCTTCTCCAGGTTACATCTCCTTTAGTCACCAGCTTTGAAAATCTCTCAATAACCGCATGCATAAATGTTCCTACATCCGGAGGACTAAGCTGATATACTTTCCGTTCCCTGGCATTTAAGCCGTATTGAACAAAAAACGAGAACGGGCATGAGGTATATTTTTCAAGTCTTGAAACACTTGAATAAGCAGGATTTCCATATAGCATACGGATTTTTTCCGCACTTATTTTCTCAGCTGAATTAGTATATCTAAAAGTATTTCTTATAGTATCTATGCTTTTTCTCCAGTCCTGATGGGCTGAAAACCATCTGTAGACATCCTTCCATACAGGACTTATGTTCATCCCGTCGGCCTTTTGCCGTAAAGATGTTATAAGCTTTTTAAATGCCGGCTTTTGTTTTGATATTACTTCAATATTAAATTCTTCAGATGAAGAAGGAATTAAGTCGCTGTACTGTGTTATCTGCGGGAAAAGCTTCTGCAGTCTGGACACAATAATTGAAGGTCGCATGGTTTTGCCCTCACTGTCCCCGATTGGCCAGCTTATTCTTAAATAATCACCTGCTATTGTAAGAGCTCTATAAACAAGATACTGTTCATCAAAGGCTTGTGTTTTTGTGTCACTGGCCAGCTCAATACCCATGTGATTTAATACCGAACGGTCCTGATCTGATAAAATACCTTCTGTCAATGCTGTCGAAGGAAAAATTCCATCGTTTACTCCCAGGAGAAATAAAGCTTTTATTTCATGGTTTCTGGATCTCTCTACGCTTCCTACAAGCACTTGATCAATTGCAGCAGGGATTGTGCCTATTTTATACTCCGCCAATCCGATTTTCAAGATTTTACTGAACGCTTCAATGCTGTAGGTCTCATCACCCAATACCTCTACCGTTTGATCCAGAACCTCCATAACTATATTCCATACCTGTGAATACTCATTGGCAAGGTTTAACTCACCTGATTCCCTGAAATTATCAACGCTTTTCTCTATAGTTTCGGGAATACCAAGATCACATAAAAATTCGTAAATTCCTGTACAAAATTCTACAGCAGCTCTTTTACCCCTGGTCTTATTTCTGAAATCCAGTAATGGCTTTACTATTCTGTTTCTGATATCATTTATTTCATCAAGCTCTCTCTGGTTTTCATCAAGGGGTTTATCTTCCGGTATAAGATCAGGACTCATATCCCACGGTTTTTCCCTTGTCCAGTAGCTGCCCCGGATTCCACATGCCAGAACATAGTTTTCAAGCCGGTCAATACTATTTTGGTCAATACCTGTCAATCCGGTTTTCAAGTAACGGAAGACTGCTTCATAAGACCAGTTTTCAATAAAAATGTCCATCATTGATAAAAGGAGGCGAACTAACGGGTGATTGCTTATGTCCACCTTTCTGTCAATAAAATATGGGATCTCATAATCTGAAAATATAATCTCAATAAACTTTTCATAGGCGGGAAGATTTCTTGTTGCTACTGCAATATCGCGAAAGCGCATATTATGATCCCTGCAAAGACGTATTATATTACATGCTGTTTCTTCTATTTCGGTAAAAATATTCATGGCAGCAAAAAGAGATATATCCTCTGTCTTTTTATTAAAAGTTTTATATGGAAATGCATAGAGGTTCTCTTCTAAATGTGCCAATTCTTCACTTCCCCTGAAACGGACAGAATTCTCCAGAAAAATAGGGGTTTCAATATCAACTTTGTTCTCCTTAGCCATTCTGATAAGCTTTCTGTATACATTTCTGACTGGGGCGAACACATCAGCTTCAGACACCCCGCTGTTTTCAAGGGTATCGGTACACAAGCTTACAGTAACATGTGAAGCCTTTTTCAATAGCTCACCGATTACTTTATACTCCTGTGGCGTGAAGCTTATAAAGCCGTCAATCCAAATCTCGGCATTGTTATATAATGATGATGCGGCAATTTTTTTTGCTGCCAGTGTCAGATCATCATCAGAGTCTCTATATCTTTTTGCAATGAGGGATTCAAAATCACTGTATATA
>JAAYTR010000174.1 GCA_012523685.1 Clostridiaceae bacterium
GGCAAACCGGTAAACAGCGGTTATTTCTGTGATGTATGCTATAAAGAGGGTAATGCCAAAAAGCTGAAGGAGCGCGGATTAGGCATAAAATCTTCTTATGCATCCTGGGAAGATGACTCCAAGAGAACAAAAAAAGGAATACAATATCGTGACCGTGGTCGTGATGGTGATGAAAAAAATAAAAGATTGTAAACAACATAATAATAATGCATATAAAAAAGAGGGTCTAACAATAAGGGATGGCCTCTTTTTTTGCAACAAAAATGGTATAATATAATATTACATAAAACTGAGGTAATTATTGAATGAACACAATTATTATAAATGGAACCGATGATGAAGCGTTTTCGGATGCAGCAAAAGCCTTGAGAGAAGGAATGTTGGTAGCTTTCCCGACAGAGACAGTTTATGGTCTTGGGGCCGATGCTCTTAACCCGGAGGCAGTTAATAAAATATATGAAGCCAAAGGCAGACCTTCAGACAATCCTCTGATTGTACACATCGCCGAAGTTTCGAAGCTGAATGAATTGGTTGCAGAAATTCCTGAAGCTGCAACTTTGCTTATTGAAGCTTTTTGGCCCGGCCCTTTAACAATGGTTTTTAAAAAGTCAAATCTCGTTCCCGATATTATCACGGCCGGTCTGGACACAGTAGCTGTTCGTATGCCTGATAGTCTCATTGCTCAGAAACTTATAAGAGAAGCGGGTGTTCCGATTGCCGCACCAAGCGCTAATATTTCAGGTCGCCCCAGTCCTACAACGTCTAAACATGTAATAGAGGATTTAAAGGGGCGTATAGAATATATTATTGATGGGGGCTCCTGCCAAGTAGGGGTTGAGTCCACTGTTCTGGATGTCACCACCGATATCCCCATTATATTAAGACCGGGTGGGATTACTTTAGAGATGCTGGAAAAGGTCTTGGGAATAGTCTATACAGATCCGGCTCTGGAAATTAAGGGTAATATTAAACCCCGGTCACCGGGTATGAAGTATCGCCATTATTCTCCGAAGGCTGAAATGTTTTTAATAAGTGGTGTACCTGGGTTAGTTGTAAAAAAGATTAATAAGCTTGCTAAAGAGAGCAGCGAACGTGGCCTTAGAGTGGGAGTTTTATCTAGTTTTGAAAATGCACATAAATACAAAGCAGAGGTAATTGTGAATGCGGGGTCAGTAAAGCACGCTGATAATATAGCAGCCCAACTGTATGACTCTCTCAGAACATTTGATGAGAAAAAAGTAGATATTATATATTCAGAAATATTTGAGGAAAAAGGAATCGGTAGAGCTATTATGAACAGGCTTAGAAAGGCTTCCTCCGGGAAAATTATAGAAGCCAAAGAGGAGAATTGATATGGTGAAGCGTATTATTTTTGTTTGTACGGGTAATACCTGTAGAAGTCCGATGGCAGAGGCTATATTTAAGGACATAATTATGCAGAAGGGTATTGAGAAAAAATTTGAAATATTTTCAGCGGGAGTATATGCTTTTGGCAATGATCCGGCAAGCTATCAAGCAATTGAGGTAATGAAAAATGAATTTAATATTGATTTAAAATCTCACAGAGCAAAAGTTTTGGATGATTCGGATGTTGAAAAGGCAGATTTAATTTTTACTATGACAAGGCATCATAGAGATATGATTATTGATATTTATCCCGATGCGGCGGATAAGGTTCATGTATTAAAAGAATTTGTTGGGTTAAAAGAGGAGTTAGATGTCATAGATCCTTTTGGGCAAGATTATGATATATATAAAAGTTGTGCGTATGAGATAGAAGAACTTCTCTTTGAGGTTCTGGAAAGATTATAAGGGTTCTCTAATAGCTCTGTATGCGTTATATTAAGCTTTATTCGGCTAAAAATGACTAATTAAAAATGTACATTTAATATTTTGACAATGAAGCTATGTTACTATAAAATCTATTTAGAAAAACAAAGGAGGCTACAGCATTGAAAATTGCATTGGGAAGCGACCATGGTGGCTTTGCTTTAAAAGAGAAAATAAAAGCTTATCTTATTGAAAAAGGTTATGAAATTGAGGACTTTGGAACATATAGCACCGAGTCGGTGGATTATCCGGCATTTGCGTTAAAAGCCGCTTTAGCAGTAAGCAAAGGAGAATGTGAAAAAGGTATAGTGATATGTTCCACCGGAATTGGTATTTCTATAGCTGCCAATAAGGTCAAGGGAGTAAGAGCGGCACTATGCGGGGACCTTCTCTCTGCTCGCCTAACAAGAGAACATAATGATACGAATATTTTAGCCCTAGGGGCTTTTATTGTTGCAGAAAAGCTTGCGTATGCCATTGTTGATACATGGTTAGGAACGGAGTTTTCTAAGGAAGAGAGACATCAAAGACGTATTGATAGAATTACCGAAATAGAAAACAAATATTTAAATAATTTTTAACCGGGAGGATATATATGCAAAATAAAGTTTTTATCTTTGACCACCCACTTATTCAACACAAAATATCGCTGCTCCGTGATAAGAACACCAGTGCTAAAGAGTTTCGTGAACTGGCATCAGAAATATCAACGCTGATGGGATACGAGGTTACCAGAGATATTCCCCTTAAAGAAGTGGAAATCGAAACCCCAATGGGTCTTGCAAGAACAAAAGTGATATCAGGGAAAAAACTGGCTTTTGTTCCTATTTTAAGAGCTGGGCTAGGCATGGTGGACGGAATGCTTAAGCTGGTGCCTATGGCCAGAGTCGGGCATATAGGCCTTTATCGTGACCATGATACATTGGAACCTGTTGAATATTACTGTAAGCTGCCTCAAGATATTAGTGAGCGTGATGTGGTTATCCTTGATCCAATGCTTGCTACTGCTGGGTCGGCTTGCGATGCTGTGAAGTTTATAAAAGCCAGGGGAGGAAAAAGCATAAAATTTGTTTGTCTTATTGCATCCAAAGAAGGTGTTGAAAGACTAAGTAAAGAGCATCCTGACGTAGGTATTTACTGTGCGGCAGTAGATGAAAAGCTAAATGATATAGGATATATAGTTCCCGGTCTCGGTGATGCCGGTGACAGACTGTTTGGAACAAAATAAGCTTAAAAAGACTGAAAAAATGACAAGAGGGGGGTTATTATGCGTCCGACATGGGATGAATATTTCATGAGTATCGTTGATTTGGTAAAAACACGTTCAACATGCTTAAGAAGGCAAGTCGGAGCCCTTATTGTAAAAGATAAAAGAATTCTGGCATCGGGATACAATGGCGCTCCAGTTGGGTGTAAAC
>JAAYTR010000012.1 GCA_012523685.1 Clostridiaceae bacterium
GAAACGGTTATTCCTTTTTCCCCGGCAAACTTAACAGCTTCCAGCGACAATTCCATGGCTGATTCTGAAATAGCAGGAGTTATTCCTGTGATATGGAACCAATCTATATCAGAAAAAGTCTTGTCCCAGTTAATATCTCCGGGCTTTGCCAAAGCAATTGCCGAATATGCTCGGTCATATACAACCTTGCTTGGGAGTTGATTTGCACCACCCTCAAGGTAGTAGATCCCTAAGCGCCCCGGCCCAAAAACAATTTTACGGGTGCCAACATTAAAATAACGCAGCTCACGTAAGCATGCATCTGCAATTGCATTATTTTCAGGCAGAACGGTGCAGAATTCCGTTTCCATGCCGTAGTTAGCCAAAGAAACGGCAACATTGGCCTCTCCGCCACCAAAAGTAGCTTCCAGCATTGGGCTCTGGAAAAAGCGTTCGTGTCCCGGTGCCTTTAATCTAAGCATAATCTCACCAAAGGTTAATATCTTCATTTATTACCTCCTGCTTACTGCCAGCATTTCGTTACTGTTGTTACCAATTTTTTACCTTTATTCGCAAATTGCTCCTTATCTTCTGCCCTTGGTCAATGCTTCCCATAATCCGTTCAGATAAGCAATCCCCAAGGCTCTGTCATACAACCCATACCCGGGTCTTCCTGTTTCTCCCCAAATCATCCTTCCATGATCAGGTCTGATATATCCATCAAAATTAATATCACAGTATGCTTTCACAATTTCATACATATCCAGTGAGCCATCGCTGCTTAAATGGGATGATTCATCAAAGTGACCGGGTGAATGAATCTTTATGTTTCTTATATGTGCAAAGTGAATTCTTCCCATAGAACCAAAGTGTCGAATTATCGCCGGGACATCGTTTTTGGGATTAGCAGCCAGACAGCCGCTGCAAATGGTTAAACCATTATATGTGCTGGGATTTAAATCAATTATTTTTTGCAATGACTCCATAGACTTTACAATCCTGGGAAGGCCGAACAGATTCCACGGTGGATCATCAGGATGGATGGCCATTTTGACATCATACTGCTCACAAACGGGAATAATCTGATTTAAAAAATATCCTAAGTTTGCAAGAAGCTTTTCCTCATTAATATCCTTATACTTTTCGAACAATAACTTTAACTCTTTCAGTCGTTCGGGCTCCCACCCGGGAAGCGCATAACCTTTAGAACCCGCCTCGAACTCCTCGGCAAGTTTTGACGGATCAATAGCCAATATCTTCTCTGCCTGATAAGACATGGTATTTGAACCGTCATCCAGCTCTTTTTCAAGATCTGAACGTATCCAGTCAAATACAGGCATAAAGTTGTAGCAGATAACTTTAATACCATACTTTGCTAGATTCCTGATTGTCTGCTTATAGTTGTCAATATATCTGTCCCTGGTTGGCAAACCTATTTTTATATCATCATGAATATTTACACTTTCAATAACCTCGATCTCCAGGCCGGCTTTATTCACAGCAGATATCAAATTACTGATCTTATCTTCCGGCCAGACTTCGCCAACAGGAACATCAAACAACGCACCTGCGATTCCGGGCTTTCCGGGGATCTGTCTTATATAGCTTAGCGGAATGGTATCCTGATTCTCGCCAAACCACCTGAATGTCATTTTCATTGTTATTTTCCTTTCCTTATAGTCAATAAGATTATTTGATAAATCCTGTTTTGCCTTTTAACCAATAGCCTTCAGTTTTACAACAGCACTTTCAAGTGAGGTCAACTCATTGGCTTGAACAATATCATATAAACTCATCAATTTTTCTTCACTGCAATAATCTTCTTCAAGCTCAAGTTCAGGAAACACACCCCGTAATTCCACTGCTAAATTATAGTAAGTTTCAAGCTTTTTTGCATTTTTACGATGGGTCATGTATCCCCCGCCAACCATTACAATCAAACAAAGAATAAATATAACCGCAGAAGCAGCAATAGATTGAAAAAGCGTATAATAGCACACGCCGATGATGATACATTTTATAAGCTCCCTGGAATAGTTCTTCAGATCGAAGATCTTGCACTTTTCAATTAGTTTTTGAAGCCCCGCAAATTCTAAATACCTGTATTCCTTAGGTAAAAGCTCTCTCGCATTAAGGCATTTCTTCCGTAATTCTTCTGTCCCCCGATACGCTACAGCACCCCGCTTTAATAATTCTAACAAGGCCATTCTATCATCTGCAGCCTCACTAGTTTTTGAAAAGTATGCGTCCAACTCCGGAAAATCCATATTCTTATCAAATTCTGCCATTCTCTTTACTCCTGTTCCATTAGTCTTGCGGCAACAACATGAAGCACATCATCAGGGGGATAGTCAAGAGCTTCGGAAACTCTCTCATCTGCAATAATCAATGCCATATACAGCGGAATATCCTTTTTAGGTACCTGATAACGTTTTTTAGATAATACATCATACATATCTTTTATAGGATTCCTGTCAGATGATTTTTTTGTGTTATACCTTCCGTAATAAGCATCCCGCCCGAGTAAATATGTCATCATAGCCATTGAAGGTGCTTCCTTTGGAAAAAGTCTGCTTAGTATCTGCTCTACCTTTTCCTTTTGCGGCTGACCATATTTAAATACCCATCGGGTATATTCATCAAGATCTGCCTGTTTTTGTTCTCTTGTCTTAAAAGACAACCATTGAATTTCTTTTCCCATTTTTTCTCCTCAAAATTTATTCATCAAAAAGCTGACTGAGATACTAAAACTAATAAGTATAAAAAACGGTTAGATAACAAACAAACCTAAAGCCTTTTCTAAATCCTGCATTGATAGCTGCAGCTCTTGCATTGAGTGATTTAATTCTTTAGCCAAATTCAGCTGTGAGTGCGCGGTATGATTGACAGTAGAAGACGATGCAGCTGTTTGCTGATAAACAGCAGAAATATTTTCAACAGCACTTAAAACAGCCTTTCTGTCATCATCCATATTCCTGATATTATTTATTATTCTATTCAGGTGCTCAAGCAATTGGGTCAGGCTTGTATCCATATTATTGAAGGCATCCTTAGTAATTTCAACATTTTCAACCTGCGCTTTAACCTCCGTCCCGGCTTCCTGCGATGAAATCACTGCTGATATAGTGTTTCTGTCAATATCAGTTACAACATCCTGTATTTTTTTTGCTTCCTTCATAGAGTCTTCAGCCAGTTTTCGAATTTCCTCAGCTACCACAGAAAAGCCTCTTCCCGCGTCACCGGCTCTGGCAGCCTCAATCGAAGCATTTAACGACAGCAGATTAGTCTGCTGTGCTATTCCGTCTATAATACTGACAAATTGCCCTATGGATGCTGATTGTCTGCGAAGCATATCGATATCCTTAAGAAGCTTTTCCATTATGGCACCAGTCTTTTTAGACTGCTCAGTAAGATTCTCCATAATATTCATTCCTGTTTGTATATACAATTGGGTTTCATCTGTAAGATTTTGTATGTTATTTATATCCCCGTTTAAGACTTTCATTTTGTTGGATAGTTCATCCATTTTATGGTAGCAAATTTGAGATTCCTTTGCCTGATGTGAAATTCCCTGATCAATCTGTTCTATTGCATATGTGGTATCATTACTTGCTTTAATTATATTAATCGAAGCCTGTTCTACATTATATATCGAATTTGTAACTGAATTAGAAATGTTAAATACCTTAGCGACCAGATTTCTTGTATTATCTATCATATTTTTAGCACTTTTGGCAACTATACTGAATTCATTGCGGGATTTAATATTCATGTCAACATTTAGTTTGCCTTTTGCAACCTCTGCAAGTTTATGGGATATAATTTGAATAGGTTTTTCAATTCCCATGGTAATTATGACTCCCAATAGGCCCGAAAGTAAAATAGCTATAATTACAAATAAAAATGTTGTTGTTTTAATTTTTATTGCACTTTCCATTACCGTTGCTTTGGGTATCGCCACACAAATAATGTATGATTCATCCATGCTCTTATGAAGCATAAACAGATATTCCTGGTTATTGTGCATTATATAATCACTATAATTGGCCTCCAAACCCTTTATAGCATTTTGATACCATGGTTGAGACATAAAAGTGAATCCGTCTGATGCCGTGCTCACTTCTCTTCTATCCTCAGTTATAAACGAGATATAACGTCCCTCTGCAAAATTTAAAGCCGTTAGAATTTCAGTGATTTTTTCTCTATCCAGGTCCATGACAATATAGCCTGTTCCGGTACCAAACTGTCGGATGTAGGAATAGGCATAGCTGTCCATGTCAATTGACATAGAATCATCCAGAATGCTATGTTCCCCCACCCAGCCCATTTTCCCACCGGCTGATGCTTCTATATTCTTTATATCTATACTTTCAAACTCATTATAAAAGTCTGAAGCTTTTGATCCCATAGTTGATAATACTTCACCATCGCCTGGTATAATATAAATATTCTTTATATAATTACCGGAATGTACAACTGTGCTTAAGGTTGAGATGATGGCAGCTTTTTTATCCTGAAGAATTGCAGGATTATCATTGTATCGTCCGGATACGTAGGATGTAATATCGGTATTCATGACTAGTTCAATCATTTTGGATTCTACAGTATCTTTAATCAAGTCAATATATTGTGTTACCATACCTAATGTATCAGTGGCAGATTGTTCATAGCTCATCGTTAATCCATCCGAAGCGCTATTAAAAGAACGTACGCCAATAATAATCATAAATATGACCGGGACGGAAAAACCAATTAATAATTGAAATTTGATACGTTTAAAAAAAGAAAAGGAGTCTTTACAATTCATTGAGGGCATATTAGAACTATTATTTTTTGAAACACTGTTGCGAGTCTGTCTGTGTCTGTTAAAAAGTGGCCTCTTACCGGATTTATTTTCCTTAAGCTTATCCCACATAATATCCCCCCTAAATTTCTATATACTCTTTTACCTTTTACCAAAACTTAAGGGGAAGTCTTGAAATAACAGTCAAACTGAGAGAATCAAAGGATCTTTGGTAAATCTGTTCATAGCAGCTTAATTTCGAAGATTCTGAGGCCATTATATGGCCTCAGAATGACATGCTACGTACTTAGAGACAGTCCCCTTATAACTTAATCATAATTAAGGATTGATGACACTCTGAACCTCAGCAGTATTTACATTGCTTGCATCAACAAGCAAAACTCCTGTATCAATTGTCTTTTCGGTTACATTGCCGCCATTAGCCAGGTCAAGAGCCAGCTTAACACCATCATAGCCCATGTAGTATTGCCGCTGAACAACTGATGAACAAATGTATTCGCCAGATTTGATCATGTTAGCAATTTCATCAGAGAAGTCAAAACCGATCATTACTATGTCTTTTCTGCCTGCTTCAGTAAGGCTGGTAACGAAACCGACTGTGGAACCGTTATTCGGTCCAAACATACCAACAAGATTTGGATACGCTGTCAAAAAGTCTTGCCCGAAGCTTGTAGCTTTTTCAATTGAACCTTCATTTACCTTTATATCATCATTAAGAACCTTCCATGCCTTTGGAGCATTAGCATCCCAATATTCATTAAAACCCTTTAGACGGTCAATAATGGTTTGAGAGCCTGCTGCTCCAACCTGAACTGCTATAACAGATTCTTTATCTTCAGAAAGGCCTGTTTCACGCAGTTTCTTAAGCATTTCTTCAGCAGCCATTCTTCCAGCCTCAACATTATCTGTCAACAAAGCTGCGCTGTAATCTTCACCATTAACAACCGTATCAACAAGCACCACAGGAATACCTGACTCATAAGCTTCCTTTACAGGAGCTGCCAGAGAAGTAGAGTCTACCGGACCTATTACGATAGCATCTACTTTTGCAGAAACAGCATTCTGCAATAAAGTGATTTGTCCTTCAATATCGGATTCCGCACCAACACCGGTAACAATAACTTCACATCCGAGATCTTTACCGGCTTGCTCAGCACCGGCCTGAAGAACAGCCCAATATTGGTTACCTATAACTTTCACGATCATGGCTATTTTCTTTGGTGTTTGCGCAGGAGCAGGAGATGCCGGATCAGCTGCAGGGGCGCTGCTTGCAGGGGCATTTGATGCAGGAGCATTTGCCTCAGTACCGCATGCAGTTAAAGAAAGAACCATAGCAAAAACTAAGATGAATGCAAGATACTTTTTCATAGTTATTCTCCTCTTCTTTTATTTTTATGAATACAAGGCCAAGCCTTGAGTTCATCATATTAAATCACAGAATACAAACTAGATAGATATTGTGAATTTCTTCCCTCAAGTGCAAAGAACAAGATTATACGCTTTGACGATGCCGTCTTGCCTCCACTGCACAGGCTGACACTAAGATGAAACCAATGATTGCCTGTTGCCAATAGGAGCTTACTCCATTTAAATTCAGTCCATTACGGAGGATCCCCATCATCATGGCACCAATAATTGTATTGAGAATATTTCCTTCACCTCCGGTATTGGATACGCCGCCAAGAACTGCTGCGGCAATGGCCTCAGCTTCATAACCCATTCCAGCAGTAGGTTGCGCAGAGCTCAAACGCGATGCAACTAAGATACCGCAAATGGACGCTGAAAAACCACTGACACTATATGCGAAAATACGTGTGCCAACAGCATTAATACCAGAAAGTTTGGCAGCCTCTAAGTTTGAACCGCACGCATATATCTGGCGTCCGATCCGCGTCTTGGACAATATAACGGCAAGAATAATACCGTAAATAGCTGTTATAAGTACACTATAGGGTATTCCATTAGGCAGGCGTCCTCCACCGAGAACATAAAACTGTTCCTGTATTTCTGCAGAAGGTATGGTCGTGGTATAGACCGGCATACCATTAACCAAAACATTTGCAAGACCCCGATAAACCCATTGCATACCCAGTGTCGCAATAAAGGGGACAACACCAAGGATTTCAATAGAAATGCCATTGAGAACACCTGATACAAAGCCCACAAGCAAAGCGGTAATAATTGACAACCATAACGGTGCACCGGCTACAAGCATTTTAACAACAATAATTCCAGCCAATGCCATTGATGCACCTGCCGATAAATCAGTACCGCCGCATACAAGGCAGAATGTCAAACCGTAACCTAATATGCTGTATGTAACAATTTGCTGTGTAATATTAATGAGGTTTGTTTTTGCCAAAAATAATTCTGGTTTAAGCAATGCAAACAAAATAAACATTAATATTAATCCGGTTCCTGAAAGTATAGCCTTTTTGAATTCAGTACTCATATTGCTGAAGCTTTTGTCTGCATCATTTTTCCTGGATCTGAAAATCTTTATATTAGTCATGACTGGTTACCTCCATGTCAGAATGAATACTTAGTTTGGGAGCAGGTTTTCCTTCCATTATGTTGTAGCCTGCCGCAAGATAGAGAATTTCTTCCTGTGTAGTTTTCCTGGCATCAAGCTCACCGTTTATAGTACCCTTATGAATTACCAGGACACGATCACTCATACCCAATATTTCAGGCAACTCAGAAGAAATCATAATTATCGCTACCCCTTGATCGCTTAAACGATTAAACAATTCATAAACCTCAAACTTAGCACCTACATCAATACCACGGGTGGGTTCATCCACTATCAAAACCCTTACATCATTACAGAGCCATTTGGATAGTACAATCTTCTGTTGATTCCCTCCGGACAGATTTCTGACTTTTTGTCGAAGTCCCGGCGTTTTTATCTTTAATTTGTCTATGTATTCCTCTGCATTTCGCATTCCTTCTTTATCATCAATAAAGCCAAAACGACTTAATTGCTTTAGATGTGCCATATTGATGTTATATTGTACATCAAGACTCAGCGCTAACCCGTCAAATTTGCGATTCTCTGTTGCATAACCAATTCCATGAGCTAAAGCTTGTCTGGCATTTTTAATTTTGATGGGCTTACCATCCATAAAAATCTCCATGCTTTCAGCCTTATCAGCTCCAAATATACATCTCATGATCTCAGTACGTCCGGCACCAACAAGGCCTGATATTCCAAGAATCTCGCCTTTACGTACAAAAAGCCGGTCTACATTAACTATGTTCTTTCTTTTAATGTTACGGGCTTCTAGCACAATATCTCCGATTTTTCGCTCGTACTTTGGAAACTTGTCCTCTAAAGGCCGGCCTACAATCATATTCACAAGTTTATCAAGCGTAACTTCCTTTAAATAGACAGTTCCGATATATTTGCCGTCACGAAGGACACTGGCACGTTCACAAATACGGTTCAATTCTTCCATACGGTGAGATATATATACCATCCCAATGCCATCAGCCTGAAGATTTCGAATTATCTCAAATAATTGGTCAATCTCACGCTCTGTCAGCGTTGCTGTAGGCTCATCCAACACCAATATCCGGCAATCTCTTGATATTGCCTTGGCGATTTCCACCATTTGTTGCTGTGCAACACTTAATGTTCTTACAATAGCGTGAGCATTAATATCAATGCCAAGCTTATCTAATATTTTCTGTGCTTCTTTAAACATTCTTCTGTCGTCGATAAGCCCATTTTTCATTATTGGGCGACCTATAAAGATGTTATCTGCCACAGACATATGCGGGGCCAGATTCAGTTCCTGGAAAATAATACTGACACCAAGCTGCTGTGCTTTTGAAACTGAGTCTATGCGTACTTCCTGATTTTCAATAAAAATCTTACCTTCATCACAACTATATACACCCGACATGATTTTCATCAGCGTCGATTTACCAGCACCGTTTTCGCCTACTAAACCGTGAACTTCTCCTTTATTAACTGAAAACGATACATTATCCAACGCTTTAACACCAGGAAAGCTCTTTGAGATTCCTTCCATCCTGAATAACTCTTCACCCAAGGCATTACCCCCTTTAGTTATGTTAATTGCTGCAAGTCTTCCTTAAAAATGCGCGCAAAAATATCAGCAGAGCAAAAAAAGATTTTTCTCTGTTGCTTTAAAGATCTGTCAATCGTGTGTTTTGCAATCTGTTACTGTGTTAAGTTGTAATAATGAAAATAATTAAATCCCGGAATTATAATATCTTTTTCACTTATAGAACCATTTGAAAGAGCACTCTGAAGCGCTTTGTTATATCTGTCGGTCAAGCTGGCCAATCCTTCGTCTATCGGTATTTCCCCGGCAAATATTGACTCATATACAACTTCCGCCGGTTCCCCTTCCAGATTGCTTAAAGAATTATGTACCTGTAATGGAAATACTACTGAATTCTCTATGTCTGTAAAATTTTTGATTCCCATGTAGTGCTGGGGAATATTTTCTTTAATATTTGCATTTATTGTTGTTCTAAGTGGTTCTCCACTCTTGACAAATTCACTTTGATGCATAAATAAGTATTTGATAAAATTCCATGCCTCATCAGGATATTTGGTATCTTTGGCAATAAGCTTGCCCATATCAAAGAACATATGGCTTTTGCCTCTTCTATCGCCCTCAAAAATTGGCACCGGTGCTGAATCCCAGTTAATATCACATTTAATCTCGTTATTTCCAAACTGTGCAACTTGCCAATTCCCATCTATCATCATGCCATATTTGCCTTGGCCAAACTGGGCTCTGCACACTTCAATATCAAGAAGCAATGAATCGGGAGACATAATCCCTTCTCTGTCCAAACTTATCAAATATTCAAGCGCCTTTTTCTGTTTTAAAAAATCAAACTTTCCTGTTTCCCAGTCAAAACCGCTTTCTCCAAGCTGTCCTGATATTGTACATATATTGTCTATAAAACGATACCAGCTGGATGATGTTTTTAGCGCTATTACAAAGCCGTAATACTCACCTTTACCCATTTCAGTTATCTTTCGTGCATACTCCTTCATCTGTTCCAATGTTTCGGGAGGCCCAATCAATCCGGCTTCTGCAAATAAATCTGTATTATATATGAGCCTGAAAAAGGATACTCTTTCCGGTATAGTATACAATTTTCCTTCATAATAGAACTGATTTTGAGCAAAAACCTCAGGATAAAAAGAATTCTTAAAATCCTCTGTTATATAATCATCAAGTGGCAGTATGCTTCTCGACTGTGCCAGTTGAGCTATAGTAAGCCCTCCGTTCAATTCAAAAACATCGGGAGGCTGCTTAGCTGCCAAAGCCATTTGAATAACGTTTTTATAGTTTTCGCCAAAAACTTCAAACTCTATGATAACGTTATCACTATTCTCTGCATTGTACTGATCAACCAATCTGCCGGTAACACTGTTTTTTGACGCCGCTCTCATCCAAAACTTTAAGGTTGTTCTGTTTAATCCATATCCTGAATCCTCTGCGGGCATCGGTACATTGCCGGAAGATTTCTGATATGCAGTGCACCCGACAAAAATAACGGCCATAACGACAATCCCTATGAGTATAACCCGTATTCCGGAAAGACGAGTCGGCATTTCAATTCTCCTTCTGTTTTCACAAGTAAATTCTTGACGCCCTGTAGAACACTTATTAAACAGCCTGTGTTCATTATAATGTCTAAAATTAATTAATGACAGTAAGTAGATTTTAAAAAAAGGTATGTTTTTTTTACTTTTGATCCCTGTATTCTCTTGGGCTCATACCTGTGTATTTTTTGAACAGCTGGCTGAAATACTTAGGATTTCCATAGCCAATTTTTTCAGAAATCTCATAAACATGCATCTCAGTGCTTAGAAGAAGTCTCATGGCTTCCTCCATTCTTTTTCCTGTTAAATAGTCTATAAAGTTTTCACCCAGCTCCTCTTTAAAAAGCCTGCTAACATAGCTGGAATTAACATAGAATTTTTCTGCCAGAGTGTTTAAGGTTATATTATCGGTATAATTCTGATCTATATACTGTTTGATATGATTAATCACTGATTTTATTCCCAGATTATTGGTCTGGCATATCTCTCTGGCAAGCCTCTGAAAAACTTCAATAAATCTTACTTCCAGTTCCTCAAGAGTTACAATGTACATCTTTTGATCAAATTCATCAATAAAACTTTTCAATAAACTATCATCTAAACCAATTACCTCAATATTTCTTCTTATTACCAGCAACTCGTTTCTGCATTTATCAAGCAGTTCTGTTGGATCAACTCCTTTTAAACTCCTGAGTTCATTAAATAACTCTGCAACAACGTCGGGTATACTATCAGAGTCTCCTGTAATAATGCTGTTTTCTAATTTCTTCCACACGCTAATCGGAATAATGATACCTTTATTTATATCACTTGCAACATCATTATAGTTAATGACCTTCTCCCAGCCTATGAGCAGCTTATACCGCAGTGCACTTTTTGCTTCTTTAAAAGCCTTGGGCGTATCTTCAATACTATTATGTATACTGCTTACACCTATTGTAACCAGTATGTTTAAATATCTTGATATCTGATAAATCATGTCTCTTAGTAAGGATTCTAATATATGAGGATTTGAATTTGATACATCCAAAATCATAATAACTTGTTTCTCAAGCATATAGAATACATGTCCGTTTGTTTTTGAACATATCAGCTCATCAGCAATATTTGCTACTCCAAATCTGACTAATTCTGAATCCTCTTCTGTGAAGCCTTCCAGCGAATCATTGATCTCAAATTCCAGGACCGCACAGACAAATTTCTGTGGAAATTTCTCTATACCAAATCTGTTAAGTTTACCAGACACATCTTGAACATCTGCTATGTCACCGCTTACAATATCATATAAAAGTTTATTTCTGAGAAAGGGTTCACTTTCAATAAGTTTACGGTTAAGATCCTCAAGCCTCTCCTTTTCCTGGTTTGTGTTAAGCATAGATTCGCGTATATCATCAATGATTTCTATCAGTTCCTCTTCTTCAACCGGTTTAACCAGATACCTGACCGCTCCGTACTTCATTGCCTGCCTTGCATATTCAAAATCCTGATATCCGCACAAAACAATACATTTTGTATCAGGCAACTCTTCTTTTACTGTACGTATTAATTCTAAACCGTTCATGAAAGGCATCTTTATGTCAGTAATAATAACATCAGGTTTAAAATTATTCATTACTGCCAAGGCATCCCGTCCGTTTGTTGCAGTTTGAATACTGCTTACGCCTATTTGCGGCCAGTCTATCAAATGTTTTAAACCATCCAGAATAGGCTGTTCGTCATCAACAAGTAAAAGTTTAATCATTTTGTTCACTTCCTGCCGATTTAATTGTGTACGGGATACGAATCTCTATTCTCGTACCTTTTTGTAAAGTACTAAAAATATCTATCCCATATGACTTGCCAAAGAAATACATCAACCGTTTATGGACATTGACGATACCAATTCCCACCTTATCGGTAACAGTCGCATTGTCCAATGCATCTCTGATTTCATATAAAGTTTTCTCTTCCATTCCAGTCCCATTATCAATAACTTCGATCAGAACATCGTTTCCGAGTTTTTTCCCTCTGATAATAATAACGCAGCTCCCTTCCTTGGTTTCAAACCCATGAAAAATTGAGTTTTCTATCAGGGGTTGCAATGTAAGCTTCAATATCAATGCATTAATAATATCATCGTCGATATCAATGATTAGCTCAAACCTATTGTTATACCTCATATTCATAATATCAATATAGTATCCTACATGATTAAGCTCTTCACTGATTTCAACTATATCTTTTGCACCGATAATATTCATACGGAGAAACTGTGAAAGTTTTTTAATCATCCCGGCCACATCGGTATCCTTATTAACAACTGCTTTCATTCTGAGAGCTTCAAGAGTGTTGTATAAAAAATGGGGGTTTATTTGTGCCATCAGTGCCTTTAACTCCACTTCCTGCCGCTTGATTTCCTGCACGTATTCCCTTTCCACAAGCTCTTTTATTCGACGAGTCATCATGTCGAAGCTCCTGCCGATATCTCCAATCTCATCATTGTATTCGAAATCAACCTTTATATCAAAATCTCCGCCGGATACCAAATTCATAGATTTACTAAGCTTTTTTAAAGGTTTTGTAATCCCCAGCGCAATTAAGACACAAAAAACTATGATAATTAAAACAGTAACAGCTAAAATAATGAATGACAAATTGCGAATTTCCCGGGTTTCCTGCAAGAGCTTTTCCTCTGAGATAATTCCAATAGTGCTCCATCCCGTATATTCAGAATTATCGAATACAATTGTTCTAATTCCGTCTCCTAAAGATGATCTCAAACTTCCGCTGTCCATGCTGAGAATCTTCTCAAATGCTTCTGCAAATCTCGGTATACTGGCTTGCCCAATAACATTTTCCGGGTCAAAAATTACACTATAATCCTCCGCAATGACCAATATTTCCATAGAAGCTGTCATCCCAACGCTTTCAATAATTTTTTGCACCTTGTTATAAGCAACATCTATCCGGATACAACCAAGCACATCATTATTTGTATTATCTGTAATGACACGAGCTACTGAAATTGTCGGCTCATCGCTTATTTGCCCCAGAGGATCTTCATTTGCAATGTTCTTAAAAATCATGGACTTTCCCCGGCTTGATGCAGCTCCGATGTACCATTTGTACTCCCAGGGATTTTGATTAAAAAGAGAATATTTTCTTATTCCCTCCGTTATTAGCATTCCATTTTCTGAAAGCAAAACAATATTTGTGATATCCGGCTTTAATGTATAAATATTAAACATAAAATTCTCTACATAATCCGATTTGCTCTTCATCTCTATGTCAGAAGAGTTTGTTAAGTTTTCTCTGAGAATCTTCTGAAGATTACTGTCAGCCTGAGCCATAAGGGTAAAACGTTCCAGATCATCAAAGTACTTGTCAATTGTTTCATTTAATTGCTTTAAGTAGAGTGATGAATAATCAATGACTTCTTTTGTTAATGTGTTACTCCAATTGACATAAAAAATATAAATAACGGCAACAATAGAAATGACGAAAACAGATGAAAATAGTAGTATCATTTTGGACTGTATCTTCAGATTCAGAAAAAATCTGCTTATTTTTTTCAGTCTGACAAAAATGCCCTCACGCTTCATATTCTCCTCCGATAAAGACTGCCCTTAATGAGATAATAAACAATAATACCCCCATAAATCAAGCCTTATTGCCATATCACTCCATTCCTTGACAGTTTATTCCTATAAAATCTTTATTGTTATACTTGTCATCTTTTAAAATAAAAAAACCGCCAGGGAAAGTTTCCTGACGGTTATATGCTTACAAACAGCAGAGTTTTAAACAAAACTTAAAACGGTTTTTCTTGCTTCAGCACATAATGCAGTTATTTTTTCGAAATTACCTTTGGAAATATCGTCCTTTGAACAAATCCAGCTTCCGCCTACAGCATGAACATAAGGAGCTGATATGTACTCAGAAAGATTCTGCCCGTTCACTCCGCCGGTAGGGATGAATTTCACATCACCGAAAGGACCCGATAATGCTTTCATTGCCGACAGACCACCATATACATTTGCGGGAAAAAACTTAACTACTTTTATGTTATATTGAAGCGCCATGGTAATCTCAGTAGGCGTGACACAACCGGGAGTAACAGCGACGCCGTTTTCTACACACCACTCCACCACCTGCTGGTTAAAGCCCGGAGAAACTATAAATTTCGCGCCTGCTTCCACAGCAGCCTTACACTGTTCCAGGGTAATTACTGTTCCGGCACCCACTAAAACTTCAGGGCATTCTTTTGATACGTATCTTATTGAATCCAATGCGGCACCTGTGCGCATTGTGATTTCCATTACATCAATGCCCCCTGCCAGCATTGCTTTTGCTGTAGGCACCGCATTTTTTGCATCTTCTATAACAACCACAGGAACCACACCTGAGTTGCCAAGTCTGCTAAGTATACTCATGATTAACCCTCCTAGATATACTATTTAATTCTTTGTCTTTCTATATAAATAGTATAAACAAAAATATGGTACATAACAATAAATACATATAGTCCCTCCTTAAAAAAGGTTATCAACTGTCACAGACTCTAAACTGGGACAGCTAATAAAAACACTAAAATTTACCGGTGCAACCTGGGCAACATTTTTACCGAGATAAACGCTGGTCAGATTAGGAATACTGTAAATGACATTTTCACCAATTTGGGTTACCCCATCCCCTATTATAATTGATTTAACCTCTTCAAGGATATTGATAGTAACATTCTCAGAACCAATAGTATAAACAGTATCATCCCGCCATCCAGAGGAATACGTAGCGCCAGCATTGCTGGTAATTGTCAGTTCCTTCTTCTCGCCTCTGTCATATGTGTAACCAGTTCCTTCAACAATAACTCCTTCTTCGGACGCAAATGCGACCGGTATTGACAGCATGGTCATTACCATGCACAACACAAGAAACATACTGAGTATTCTTTTCATATATCTGTACCCCCTATAAATGTAAAATTTTTCTATGGAGTCGTATCGGGTAAATTCCTATGCTTTGATATTATCAAGAATAGGTCCATGAAAACCATCCGCTGCATGAAACATGTTTTTTCATCCTTGTCCCTGTTATAAAGCCATACATTTTGGAGTTTTTGGGGTCAAAAAAGTCCATTTACACAAAAGTTTTTCAATTTTTACACACAAAAAACCGTCAAAGGTATTTAACCAATGACGGTTTAGTAGGACTTATTTCTATGAGTTTCTAAAGCTAATTAATGAATCCATTTTTTATTAATATTTCTCAAGCACAAATAAAATAATAATAAAATAAAAACTAACATGATAAAAATACTAAATGTAGCAGTAAAGATGGAACTACCTGTAATCATGCCATTAAGTATATCCGTTCCGTAGGTCAAAGGTAAGCAAAATGATATTGGTTTTAATATGACTGGCAACTTATCAATGGGTATAAATAGACCGCATAAAAATAACATTGGAAATCTAAAAAAGTTTGAAAATGTTTGGGCTTCAAATACTTCCTTGGCAGATACAGCAATTAACAAACCCAATAAAGCAGAAGTAACTGCTATTAAAATTACTGCAACAAGTGTAAGCCCCCAGTTAATTTCCCTTAAATCTATAAAGAATGCTGCAAAGACAACTGGTACAAATGCGTTGACAATTCCAAATAAGATTGCTCCTAGAATTTTAGCAATGACTAACGCACTTACACTTATCGGTGCAACTAACAATCTGTCAAACGATCGACTTCTTCTCTCAAATGTGATTGTGACAGCCAGCATGGAAGTAGTCCCGAACAATACGCTCATCGCCATTAAACCTGGAAGCAATTCTGCAATTCCAATATCTCCTTGTGAACGAATAAGTTGCATTAGAGTCCAGGAAAGTGGAAATATAATCCCCCAACTGATATTAGGAGGTTTTAAATAGTAATTATTTATATCTTTTTTTAGGACATTCCAAAATGCAATTAAAGTTTGCATTCTATTTCCCCGCCTTTTCTATTTCCAGTTTTGAGGCCTCAATACCCGTTATTTTAACAAATACATCTTCTAATGATGGTTTTATTTCTTTTGCTTCGTAAACAGAAATTCCTTTACTGTCAAGCAGTTGTAAAACAGGAGATAAAGCAATACGTTCTTTAGAAATAATCAGGCAGGAATTTTTGTCTGAAATATCTATCCTGCAATTTACAAAATTATGCTCTAGTTCCTCCTTCAACTCTTTTATGCTGCTGTCAAGCTGCAACTTGATTTTATGTTCACGTTCTATGCTTTCCATCAATTCAGTTACCGTACCAGTTTTTACAATCCTGCCATTTACAATAAAAGCAATCCTGTCACAGATTCGTTCAGCCTCTTCAATATAATGTGTAGTAATAAAAATAGTTTTGCCTTGTTTTTTTAAGTCCAATATTAATTTTCTTATTTGTCTTGCACTTTCAACATCTATGCCGGTTGTAGGTTCATCTAAAAATAAGATTTTAGGATTATGTATAATTCCAGCGGCTATTGTAAGTTTCCGTTTCATTCCTTTTGAATACGCTTTAAAAGGACGTTTTGCTGCAAAGGTTAAGTTAAATTGTTCCAACAGCTCCGTTGCTCTTTTTTCACGTTCTGCTTTACGCATTCCATATAATGAAGCGCAAAAACAAAGATTATCAAAACCATTCATTTCATTATATAAATTGTTCTCGTCAGGAATAATTCCTATGATCCTCTGGACCTTTTTAATATCTTTTACTGCATCAATTCCATCTATCAGAATGTGACCGCCGGAAGGCCTGGATAGCCCAATCATCATATTGATGGTTGAAGTTTTTCCCGCCCCGTTGGGACCTAACAATCCAAATATTTCGCCCTGTTCAATACTAAAAGAAATCTCGTTAACTGCCTGAAATTCATCGTACATCTTTTTAAGATTTGTTACATTGACAATTCCCATGATTGTCTACACATCCTTCCTCTCTATCTTCAGCATGATATTAGGGCTGACTTCATTAGAACACTCATGACTTCTCTTTTGTACATGACACATCTTCCTTTCAGCAGATTCGCACCCTGCGTTTTCAGGGTTACAAACTTTCCTTTCAATTGAAGCAAGTTCCTCAATTTTAGAAGCGAGTTTATGCAGGGTGCTCCGGTCTACATCATAATGAATATAATAACCCTTTTTCACTCCTATAAGCAGACCTGCTTCCCTTAAAACTTTAATATGTTGTGATATCGCCGGTTCCGACAACTCAAGTTTTCTTGATAATGCCCTTACGCAATAATTATGCTGCAAAAGTAATTTAAGCATTTCAAATCTCGTTTTATCGGCTATTGCTTTGAGCACCTTTGTTATATCCATAATTACCTTCCATCCCATTTAATTAAGTTTGCGCTTAATTAAATCATACATTCACTTTTTACTTAAGTCAATACTTAATTAGAGGTTCCCCTTTATCATGTGATCCATATCTTGTAAATTCATGCGTTTTGGGATTTTTTGATAAAAAAAGTCCCATTGCACAAAAGTTTTGCAAATTTTACACAAAAAAACCGCCAAAGGTATTTAAACCAATGACGGTTTTATAAACTTGTAAACAAATTCGATTGTAAGTAAACAAAAATATTATCTCTTTGAGAACTGAGGTGCACGACGTGCTCCCTTTAATCCGTACTTCTTTCTTTCCTTCATTCTTGGATCACGAGTTAAGAAGCCCGCTTTCTTAAGAGGAGTTCTGTATGTTTCATCAGCCTTTAACAGTGCTCTTGCAATACCGTGACGAATTGCGCCTGCCTGACCGGTAAAACCGCCGCCTTTTACACTAATAATTGCATTAAACTTCCCAAGAGTATCTGTAAGAACCAGAGGCTGCCTGCAGATAACCTTCAGGGTTTCCAGACCAAAATAATCGTCAATTGTTCTGTTATTTATTGTTATAGTACCGTTTCCGGGTACTAATCTGCACCTTGCAACTGATTTTTTTCTTCTACCTGTACCGTAATACTGTACCTTTGCCATTTTCGTATCCTCCCCTCCACTAAATATTCAGTTCAAGAACTTCGGGCTTCTGAGCCTGATGATTATGTTCCGGACCTGCGTAAACCTTTAGCTTCTTAAACATGGCACGACCTAAGCTGTTTTTAGGAAGCATTCTCTTTACAGCAAGCTCAAATACTTTCTCGGGTTGTTTCTCAAGAAAATGTTTGTATTTGATTTCCTTCAAATGTCCAATCCAGCCGGTGTGACGTCTGTACATCTTCTGATCAAGCTTATTTCCTGTTAATACAATTTTATCCGCATTAACAACAATAACATAATCGCCTGTATCAGTATGAGGTGTATAGATAGGTTTGTTCTTGCCGCGAAGTATTTTGGCAACCTCACTTGCCGCACGACCCAGAACCTTACCTTCAACGTCAATAACATACCATTTTTTATCGACTTCCTGTGCCTTAGCCATAAACGTCTTCATTAGGTAACCTCCTTAATATGCTTTACGGGAATAAACCCAATAAACTGTCTTATTCAATAAAATAACGCCACATAGTGCAGCGTTATTCATTTTATACAGAAATTATTTTCCTGTCAAGACGAAAATCCGTTAAATTCAAAATACATCTCTCTAGCTCGTTTGTTTGCTCTTTTTTTCTCGTTTTCTCTCTTTATTTCATCTGCCGTCCTACTTTATCGTTATCTTCCCGTCTTCATAGGAAATAGTTACAGTGTCGCCTTCCTTGACCTTATCATCCAATATGGCCTCGGCAAGCTTATCTTCTATATGTTCCTGAATGGTACGCTTAAGCGGTCTTGCACCATAAGTCTTGTCATAACCTTTATCTGCAAGGAATTCTTTAACCTCTTCTGTA
>JAAYTR010000175.1 GCA_012523685.1 Clostridiaceae bacterium
TTAATAATCTTTTCAAGTTTTTCCTGCAAGCTCTTATTATCTTCTTCCTTGCTGTTCTCATCCTTCATATTATCTATGATATCAGCATCGACACGCAGGAATTTAATATCCTTGTTTTCTGCTTCCATAAAGCTGATAAAGTGTGTGTCAATCATTGTATTAAGTACAACAGCATCCATACTGTTATCCTTAAACATACGGATATACTGAGCCTGCTGTTTTTCATCATTTACGTAATAGATTTTTTTGTCGGACTCCTTATTCTCTTCCAAATATTCTTCCTGAGTTAAGAACTTACCGTTTATGGTTTTGTAAATCAGAATATTCTTTACCCTATCAAAGAACTTAGGCTCTCTCATGCAACCGTATTTTACAAACGGATTGATATCTTCCCAATACTTTTCATAATTCTCTCTGTCTTTCTTAAACAGAAGCTGCAGCTTGTCGGCAACCTTTTTGGTTATATGGGCTGATATTCTGTCTACGTAGCCTTCATTCTGCAAAAAGCTTCTGGAAACGTTCAAAGGAAGATCAGGACAGTCCAGGCAACCCTTTAACAGCATAAGAAACTCAGGTATAACCTCTTTAATATTGTCTGCAACAAAGACCTGATTATAGAATAACTTGATCTTACCCTCTATGGTTTCAAATTCATGTTTAAGCTTTGGAAAATATATAATACCTTTCATATTAAAAGGATAGTCCATATTTATGTGGATCCAGAAAAGCGGATCGTTAAAATCTGTAAACACTTCGTGATAAAAGCTCTTATATTCCTCATCTGTACAATCCCGGGGATTTTTTAGCCAGAGCGGGCTGGTGTTGTTAATCGGTTTTTCTTCTGTATCCTTCTTGTCATCCTTCTTTTCGTTTTCATCTACTAAATAAATTTCATATTGTAAAAATGCAAAATACTTTCTTAAAATTTCGCGAACCTTCCAGGTATCCAGAAACTCCTTTGAATCATCTGCTAAAAAAAGAGTTACTGTAGTACCAACATCTTTTTTATCTGAGCCTTCCATGGAGTATTCGGTGTCTCCTTCGCTTTCCCAGGCTACAGCACTCTGGCCTTCCTGATATGAAAGAGTATCAATTCTTACTTTGGAACTAACCATAAAAGCTGAATAGAAGCCTAAACCAAAATGACCAATAATCTGCTGATCATCAGTCTTATCCTTATATTTCTCTATAAAGTCCTTTGCCCCTGAAAAAGCTATTTGATTAATATATTTCTTTACCTCTTCACCGGTCATACCTATACCATTATCCGAGATGGCAAGGGTTCCTTTTTCTTTATTAACCGATACGGTTATCTTCGGTTTATAGTCTTTCGTAAGCTTAGCTTCGCCGATATCAGATAATTTCTTCAGCTTGCTTATTGCGTCGGAAGCATTGGAAACCAATTCCCTGAGAAATATGTCTTTCTCGGAATACAGCCACTTTTTTATAATAGGAAAGATATTTTCTGTTTGAATAGAAATATTACCTTTTTCATTAATCATTAGTAAAGAACCTCCTATCAGTACTTATATAAAGATATGATAATATTAAGGTCAGAGAATGTCAACATAAAATTAGCACTCTCCTGGCGAGAGTGCTAACAATTTTTTTTTATATTCTATGGCATTTTAAACGGCTTCTTTATCCTGAATATTCAGATTTTCTTCAAGATTTTCCATAACCATAAGCTGTGATTTTATTATACTTTCGATCTTTGCTTTGTATGCAGTAACATCGCGTCTTAAATTCTCATATTCAAACTTAACGTTCAATACCTGCTTATGGGCTTCTTCAATTATTTGTTGTGCTTTAAGCTCAGCCTCTTTTACAATATTGTCAGCATTATTTCTTGCATTGGCAACAATCTCTTCGCTTGTCTGTTGTGCAATAATCAAGCTGTTATGTAAATTGTTTTCAATGGTTTTATAATACTTAACTTTATCCTGACTGTCCTCAAGCTTTTCTTTCAGCTTTGCATTTTCTTTAATTAATTCGGATAGATCTTCAACAACCTTTAAAAGAACATCCTCCACCTGAAGGATATTATAACCCATCATGGATTTTTTGAAGGCAATGTTCTGGAGATCATTTGGAACAAAATTCACGATCCACGCCCCCGTTCGTGATTATACATATTTATTCAACAGAGTCCTTACCAAATAAAGTAAAACAATAACAAACAATGGTGATATGTCAAATTTTAAGGGCTTTCCTTTATTCCCTTTCGTGAGCATTTTACGCACAGGATCCAGAAGAGGTTCCGTTATTAAAAGAAGAAACTGGAATGGCCCGGTATTTCTGCGTATCAGCTTAAATTCGCAAAACACTCTTATTACAAGTACAACTTCCATTACTTTAATAACAGCTCTAAGAGCTATAATGGAAGTCCGTAATATCCCCATTTCTATTTAACCCAGGAAAAAACGCCCTTATTATGCATCTCGTCTTTTAAATCACCTGTAATCTCAATTGATGCCGGTGTTGCAAGAAAGATACCGCTTGATATCTTTTGAATATCCCCGTCAAGACAATAAACAGCACCACTCAGGAAATCAACCATTCTTTGAGCTAATGGGGTATCTACGCCTTCTACATTCATAATAATGGGCTTGTTGGACCGTAGATGGTCACAGAGTTCTCTTGCTTCAAGAATATTCTGAGGTGACAGAACAACAACCTTTAGATTATTGTTGTTATTCATGCTTAGAACTTTTCCTTGAGGGCTCCTTTTCTGGGAAGTATGCCGTTCTGCTCTGTGAGGAGTACTTTCAACTATTTCATCCTCATAAATGTCGTCTTCATAATCCTCATCAGTTTCCCATCCAACAAAATCCAGGACCTTCTCAAGTAATTTTGCCATAGTATTTTCCTCCAGTTTTCATTCGTAAAATATAGCCAGCCAAGATGGCTAATAAACTCTTTCTCCAAAAAGGGCACTTCCGATTCTCACTATAGTGGAACCTTCTTCAACAGCAATTTCATAATCGCCACTCATACCCATAGAAAGATGTTCCATACTAACATTTTCTATGTTTTCCCTCTCAATGTCAACAGCTAGTTTCTTAATTTCTTTAAAAACATAACGAACTTCCTCAGGGTCTTCGGTATAAGGGGCTATGGTCATTAATCCTTTTATTTTGATATTACCCATTTTTGATAACTTTAAAATAAAATTTCTGAGGTCATCCGCATAAATCCCGGCTTTTGTGTCCTCACCGGACACATTGGCCTGAACAAGCACCGGAAAAGTATGGTTTATCTTTTGGCCTCTCTTCTGAAGTGCTTCTGCCAGTTCAATACGGTCTAAAGAATGAATCAGAGTAATACGCTGATCAAGATATTTAACCTTATTGGTTTGAAGCCTTCCGATGATATGCCAA
>JAAYTR010000176.1 GCA_012523685.1 Clostridiaceae bacterium
AGTGAACATTTTCAATATTGGGGAAAAGGCATCTATGAAACATCATATAAAAAAGGACAGTTTCTGATTCGTAATATAGACTTGGATGCTATCTTAGAAAAATATAAAATAAATGATTCTTACTGAATTATAAAAGCAATAAAACACCACTACAGCGGCATCCCTCAACAAAGGGGTGCTTTTTATACTGTTTAATAAAAAGAATACATATTTTTATGCAAAAAAATTGAATAATATAAATTACTTTGGTATAATTATGCAATCACTAAGAATTGAGGGGAGAAGCTTTATGAGCGGAGAAAGACTACAAATCTTCGTTGCCATGTGCATATATATGGCAGTAGTAATCGGAATAGGATTGTATTATTACAAGCGTGCTGGTGCAAGCAGCAGTAACTTTCTTATAGGGGGCAGATCTTTGGGCCCTTGGGTTACAGCAATGGGAGCAGAAGCCTCAGATATGAGTGGCTGGCTTCTTATGGGACTTCCGGGTGTTGCATACTGGGTTGGTTTAAGTGATGCTATTTGGACCGCTATAGGATTACTTATCGGTACATATTTGAATTGGCTCTTTGTTGCAAAGAGGCTTCGGGGATACTCTGTAATAGCCTCTGATTCTATAACCATTCCTGACTTTTTCAGCAACAGATTTAAGGAGAAGAAAAAAGTTATAGCAACTATTGCTGCACTGTTTATTCTGATATTCTTTACAGTTTATGCCGCCAGCTGTTTTGTTACAGTGGGTAAGCTTTTCAGCAGGCTATTCGCAACTAAATATCTATATATGATGATTGCGGGTGCTTTATTTGTTCTGTTTTATACATTTATAGGTGGATTTCTTGCAGAGAGCGCATCGGATTTTATGCAGGGAGTTGTAATGATTTTTTCTCTGGTAGCAGTTTTGGGAGTAGGTATATCTGCTGCCGGCGGTCTTTCAGCAGTTATAAATAATGCTAAATCTATTCCGGGGTTTTTGGAGTTCTTCGGTATCGCTCAACCTACCCTTGTAGATGGAGTCCAGCAGCTTGAGACTACAGGAAAGCCGTTATTCGGAGCAGCTGGAAGTTATGGATTTTTAACAATTATTTCTACTCTTTCATGGGGATTAGGATATTTTGGAATGCCCCAGGTTCTGTTGAAATTTATGGCTATTAAAGAGCCTTCACAACTAAAGCTATCGAGAAGAGTAGCTACGATTTGGTGTGCTATTTCTCTTACTGCTGCTGTTGCTATTGGCATAATAGGAAGAGTGTTATATCCTGATGCTCTTTTAACTCAAAGTGATTCGGAAAGTATATTTGTACTTATGTCCATGGACTTCTTCATGCCAGTATTTGCAGGGTTTGTTATGGCAGGTATCCTAGCAGCAACAATCAGTTCTTCTGATTCATATTTACTAATTGCTGCTTCTGCTTTTTCAAAGAGTATTTACCATGGAATTATGAAGAAAGATGCCAACGACAAAGAAGTTCTCACTATGACCAGAATTACCTTATTGGTAATATCGGCCTTTGCTATGATTATTGCGCTTGACGAAAACAGCGTTATATTTACTGTTGTATCCTTTGCATGGGCAGGATTTGGTGCAACCTTCGGGCCTCTTATGATATTCTCACTATTCTGGAAGAGAATAACCAGAGCAGGTGCTATCGCGGGAATGGTGTCCGGCGGTACGATGGTGTTTATTTGGAAACTGCTTATTAAACCAATCGGGGGGGTATTTGGAATATATGAGCTGCTCCCGGCCTTTATCGTATCCTGTATAGCCATAGTTGTTACCTCATTATTAACAGAAGAACCATCTTCTGAAATTATTGAAGAATTTGAATTGGCAAAGGCATTTAAAGGATAGTCTAAGTGCTGGTATCTTTATAAAAAGGTAATATAAATTAATGAAGCTCGGAGTGTCCAAAAAAAAGATATCTCCGGGCTTTGATAATTCTATTAAGGCAGCTGTTATGGGAAAAATTTCTTTGATTACTTTTGTGTCTGATACAAAAGCTATATATGCAAAAAAATTTGCAGTAAAA
>JAAYTR010000013.1 GCA_012523685.1 Clostridiaceae bacterium
TGGCGCATCTCCGCCAGTAGCATCCTTAGAAGGTGATGCCGGCTGGGAGGCTGATGGTGAATTTTCTACCGGAGTGGTTCCACAACCCGCAAATGTTGTCAATAACAAAACTACTGCGAGTATGACTGAAAAAATCTGTTTTTTCATAATTATCCTCCTTATTATGGTTATTAGACCATGTCTTTAGCTGTATGGTATAACAATTTATCAGCAGATAGAATGGAATCGTGTGTTTGCTATATGGAAATATGTGATTTATGGCATTAATACGATATAATATATTCTAGTATTGATGTAATTCCCTTAATAAGTCAAACAAAACAGTACTCTCTCGCATCAATAACACGTTTTTAATCGTTACTATCTTGCCGTAACAAACAGCAATGCTCAAAAATAGGCTGTCTCAAAACTGCAATGAATTTTGAAACAGCCCAATAATGATAGAAACAATTATATTCTAACTAAACACTGTAATCCTTTTTAACATGCTCCTGTACTTAATTCGGCACATATCGTTACCCTTTAATACATCTGCTTCATTACCTGTAAATTGACATCTGAGGCAATAATACTCATCTTTTTGCTTATCATAAAACATATCCATATCCAAGTCTCTCATAAAACATGATGGGCATCTGTAATTTAGTCTGCCTTTTCCAGCCTGAGCCATGTAATCATCTCCTCTTCATTTGATAGTTCCTTTGTTAAACCCAAAGTAAACATAGGTGAAAACGCATATCCTTCATTTATATATCCATGAATTTGTCCATCAGCCGGGCGAATTCTAAGCCTTGTACCAATTTGTGGAATCGTTGCTTCAACCTCAATTACTTCGGTCATTTTTTCTTCACGACATTTATAGTTATAGTCGATTTGTTTCACAGCTTTACCATCAGTCAATTTCAATGTAATTCCGGTCATATCTTCCGGATACTCGGTAGTGCCATAACATGCAGTTATATACTCATTTAGAGTTATTTTTGCATCAGGATTGCTCATTCCTGATATTTTTCTTGAAATCTTGATTTCTCCGGCACCCTCGGTGAATGTAAATGTTGATACCAGTTTAATTGTTAAATCACGGAATTCTATTTCAACCGGATCAAGAGTTAATACTCGGTCTTTTCCGTTTTGTGAAAAACTGGCTTTAGTTCTACAAAGACAGAGGTCCACTTCTTCCCCTTCATAGCTTATTTTGCAGCTCTTTATGGTCCCTTCACCCACATAGTGAGTAAAATATCCTGCTCTGTACATTGACTGAACCAGATACGGATAGGATGCATCATGTACATTTTTTGTACCGATCCCTATAGGGCGTTCTAACTTTGCTATATATGGTCTTAAGTCAATAATTGCTCCACCTTGGTTCATATCCAGACAGGTGCGTAAAAAAGGATCTGAATACCAGAATAGCTGTTTATCAGAACCGTAAAGTATATCCTTCCAAAGTGCACATTCCGGCTCAGTATAGCTCTTATTCTCTCGGTACCAGTCGGCAAACTCACTCATTGTCATGTCTTCCAGCTCATTCTTATCCCTTAACGAACCATAGTATGCCATTCCATCTTTATAGCTTTTTACAAGAAGCTCATAAGTAGCTTCCCAACGGCCCATTTTATTCATCCAGCCCGGCCCTACAAACATCATATTATAAGCATAACCGCTATTATATTTTTCAAGAGACCGGTATTGGTCTATCAAATTATAAAGGTACGGGTATTCTCCATTCTTATATATCATTCCTCTCAATACATTCTGAGGATGTGTACCGAAGTTTGAACCGTTTCCGTCAAAGCAAGCCAGTAGATCCCTGGAAAGATGAGGTATTGCCACTATTCCGCTGTCTTCATGTTCACTGGCTGCAGGTGCGTGTGTGTTTTGCTTGGATGGTATCCATGGATTCCATGGACCACCGTCTAAGAATGTGTACCATGAATTGTTACATGTTCTATACGCCTTTGGGCCTTCCTCCCAACAGCTTGTAACCGCACACTTAACCATCGGGTATGTCTCTTTAATATAGTTTATCAGTTCGGCATCCATATAGTATGAGCCAGTTGAGGTGGGATAAAATCCAAACATAGAATAGAATTTTTCAAAAACATCATTCACTATCGATTTTTTATCTTCCATGGAAAACATCCAAATGCAAAAATCTTTGGTTTTATACTTTTCTCTGAATTCCTTACAAGGTAAGCCCAGTAACGTAAGGCTTATTTCATCCCCATATTTTTCATGGTGCTCTTTTGCAAGTTCAACGGCTTCCTCATTAAACAGGCTGGCATATGTCATCTGAATAGTAGTTTTGAATCCATTTTCATGGGCTATTTGCTGCTGTAATTTAAAAATATCAAGAGATTCGGTTAATAAATCTTTTCTGCTGATATCCTCTTTTTTCCCTTGGCCGGTGATTTTTTCTGCATATTCCGGTACCATCTCAGGTCTATGTATTATATTTAAAATAAATTTCCCCATACTTTTTTCCTCCGTCAAATGAATTTAAGGTTCCAATTCATTAATCATCATTTTTATTTTCGAAATATTTTCGTTTGAGAATTGTATGCCTATTAAACCGGCACCTATCGCTCCTTCAATATTTTTTTTAGTATCATCAAAGAAAACGCATAGACCTGCCTCTTTCCCTATTCCATTGCAAACCTTCAAATATATTTCTCTTTCCGGTTTATGACATCCCATAATATAAGAAAGGAAATTCTTACGGCAAATTTTAAAAATATCGGGGTATGATTTTTCCCATGCAATTTTGTGATACTCGGCCAGATTACTGAGAAGATATACATCCTTTCCCCGTCCCTTTAATTCCAGGAGCAAATCAATGCCTGATTTATTTACAGTACAATTGTCTATGTGATGAAGTATCCATTCTTCATAAGTCAATTGGGGCATTATTTGTTGTACAAATCCTATAAAAAATTCTTTGCCCGTAATTTTTCCAGTTTCGACAGGATATATATATTCCTTTTTGAATAGTAAGTCGCCAATTTTGTCTGTTTCACAATTTGTTTTTTGTGAAAGAGTTTCTATAATATTTTTATAATCGAAATTTAACAGTACTCCACCAATGTCAAATATGTAGCTGTACATCTTTACCTCGTTTCAGTATAGATAATATTAATCATTCCAAAGATGCACGCAAGTAATGAGTGCATCTTTGGAAGATAGTCTATATCACTTAATCAACTTTTACAAAATACCACATCTGGTTATAACCACCATTGTCATACCATTGAATATCCAATGCACCGTCTGCTGTTGAAGCACCTTCAATATCAAGAATTTTCCCGCTGTTTCGATTTTTTATCTTATAGTAACCGCTTCCAACATTAATAAGTTGCCACTGCTGATTATATCCGCCATTATCAGTCCATTG
Source organism: Clostridiaceae bacterium (assembly GCA_012523685.1). GTDB lineage: Bacteria > Bacillota > Clostridia > DSM-8532 > DSM-8532 > DTU059. The sequence goes on from JAAYTR010000013.1 coordinate 3,392, forward strand.
AATGTTGTTAGCTCCATCAGCAGTTGACCTACCATATATATCCATTATTTTGCCGCTTTGGACATTCTTGATTTTGTAATATCCATTACCTGAATCTATGAACTTCCACTTTTGGCTATTCCAGCCGTTATAGGTGTACTGTTCAATATTAGCACCATCAGTACTTGATCCACCCACCACGTTTAGCACCTTACCACTGTTTCTATTATATATTGCATATGTAGCTGAAGTATCGGGGAAGTTTTCAGAGTTTGATTTAAATGCATCTATTGCAGATGTGAACCTTAAAACAGTATTGGAAATCGCAGTGGTAGCTCCCAATGAATATCCGTCAGGAAGCACGGTTGAATTAGCCTGGGGCTCCCAATAGAAAACTCCTAGTCCTTTGCTGTTTGGTACAGCCTTAACCTTATCAATGGTAGCCCTTAGTAAATTATATGTATTTGTTGCGTTGCTCTCAAGACCGCCCACTTCTACAACCATTACTTCCTTATTGTATCGAGATGCCATATCGTTTAGATTTGTTCCTAATGCATTAATATTCTGAGTATAATCAACACCGGACCAATAAGGATAATATGACATTCCTATAACGTCAGTCTTACCGCCGTAAGTATTAATAAAATTATCAAAGAACCATCTAAACACGCTATTATCATAGCCATTGGCTAGATGAGTAACCACCTTTGACGAGGAGCTTACAGCCTTGACAGCATCATATCCACTATTTAGCAATTGGCTTAGTTGACTGAAATTGTTATATTTACCTTCAGGCCATAGTAACCCGGCGTTAATCTCGTTACCTACCTGTACCCATTCGGGGTAGATGCCTACATTTGCAAGAGCCGACATAACATCATAGGTATGTTCATATACAGCCGTTTTTAATTGGCTAAAAGTATAGTTTGACCATGCGGCAGGTTTGTCTTGGTAAGCGGGGTCAGCAAAATGATCACTATAATGAAAATCTATCATGATTCTCATTCCCAGAGCATTAGCGCGTTGCGCCATCCAAACCACACCAGTTTTATCACCATAACCCAGAATACATGTTTCATTTGGGGTTTTTTGCCAAGTAAAGTTTGATGGAGGATTAACGAATACTCTTAATCTAACCGAATTTACTCCGCTATCTTTTAAAATTTGTAGGGGATCTTTCTGAACACCGCTACTGTTCTGCCAGCTTATCCCCATATTTTCCATCTGATTAAGCCAGCCTATATCAGCACCATTTGCAAAAGCCGGTGCTGCATTAGCTATTGTTGTTCCTTGGGGGAATGTAATACATAATCCAATTACCATTGCAGTACATAAAACCAATGAAATGATTTTTTTCAACATGGTTTTCCCTCCTAAACTATATTTAATTTTAGAGAAATTATTTATGCTTTGAGCATTGTAGAAAAATTCTAGTATAGATATGTCTGATTTCATAAGATTTAGGGATGTCTCAAAACTGTTTGTAATCCTGTGCGCAGCGAAAGATCATTTAAAGATTCTTCGGCGAATTTATAGCATCAGAATGGCATGTACCATGTTTTGAGACAACCCAAATAACTTTTTATTTTTTTATTGTGCTAGACCACTTAAATATCCGTCAATCTGTGATTGTTGTTCTGAAATTATCGTATCATTACCTGCTGTCTTGTACTTCTCAATTAATTTTTGCACTTCTTTTTCCGGATTGTTTACAAAACCCATTACAACAACTTTAAAGTCGGTTTTCCATAAGTCTGTTACAATTGCAACCTCATTCTTTACATTGGAGTCATCAAAGGTAAAATTCTGAACAGGGTTGGTCAAAGCTACCTTTTCCCATGCATTACGGATTTCATTATAATTTGGAATACCACCGTCAACCTGCCTAAACAGCTTGTCATCTCTCCAACCCCAATTACAGTTACCATCTATAGGATAGTTGGCAGAATCTTCGAGAGGAGTTACGTTACCTTCGGCTGTTAAATCATAATGAATCCCTTTTATACCATAAGTAACAAGGTCAGCATACCTCACATCGTTCTTTACATAATCCAGGAACATTAATGCCCTTTCAGGATTTTTACTGTTTGCATTAATACCCATTCCATTTTGGATATAAGGTTTAATCGGAATACCTTTGCCACCCATTCCGTCAAATACTTTAACATCCCACTCTGGATTAGTTGCCTTAACCGAGGAATAAGTACCATTGGCAGTTGCAAGGTTCATAATCGCCGATGCGCTCTTTCCATTTACAAAGGATTCCTTTGAAGAGACCTTATTTACAAGAGCACTCTTTGACCAAAAGCCTCTGTCTTTCCAATCCTTCATCTTTGTTACAAATTCTAAAAATTCAGGTGTTTCAATAACATTCACTATTTTGCCCGATTTATCACCAAGATCAAAGAAGTGATTTAGTTGCTGCGGCTCCATATAGTCAAGATTGGCAGGAGCCAATACTTCAAATCTCAGCAGAGTATCAAAATCTAAATCTGAACCAATGTCCAACGGAATCATTTGCTTTTCATTCTTAGCAATAGCATCCAGATATTTTTCAAAGTCATCTTGATTCTTAATATCGCTGATACCGTACTTAGCCATCATGTCGCCTCTTACCATATAAACATAAGCATTAAGCTCTTTATAGTTCATTGGCAGCATGTACACCTTGCCATTTACCTTCGCCTGTTCCCAAGCATCATCGTAAATAGATGCAGCGGTCATTGGCGCATAAGTATCCAACATATCCGTCGTTATTTCCATAAATCCACCTTTTGTAGCCTGATTATTGTAATAAGCCCAGTTTGCAGTATAAATCAAGTCAAATTCGTCACCTGAAGCAAAGACCAAGGGATATTTCTGAGTATAATCTCCCCAACCCATAAAGCTGACTTCTACAGTAGCATTGATGTCTTCTTTTAGCATCTTGTTCAGTTCGCCGTATACAAGGTCAAAATCCTTTGATTTGTCACCCAGTAAATACATTTTTAAAGTAACTTCCTTAGATGTATCAACTTTTTTGGTCTCATCTGCCGGTGTAGACTCGGCCGGGGTCTGAGAAGCTGGTTCACTGCTCTGACTAGCAGGAGCTTGGCCGCCCTGTCCACATCCGGACAAGAGAACACTAAACATTAAAACTGATGCCAAGAGAATAGAAATACTTCTTGTCTGTTTTTTCATGAGATAGCCTCCTTCAATATATATTATACTATTGATAACCGGAAAACCGGAATTATCCTTTTACGGCTCCTATAGTAATTCCTTTAACAAAATATTTCTGTATAAATGGATAGAGTAGGACAATGGGACCGGTAGCCACAACAGTCATAGCCAGTTTCATAGGTTCTGACGGCATCTGCGGCACAGGAACCCCGGATCTTGAAGCCGATTGGTTAATAAAGTCCAGCTTGCTTAAAATGTTGTACAGGAAGTACTGAAGCGGATACAACTCCTGCTTGTCAATGAATAGCATGGCATTATACCAGTCATTCCAATAATTTAGTGCGATAAAAAGACCTATGGTTGCCAGTGCGGGTTTCGAAAGAGGAAGAACGAGATTAATAAAAATTGTGAAATCACCTGCACCATCCAGCTTTGCAGACTCAAAAATTGCATCGGGAATAGATTTCATGAAGTTTTTCATTATGAGTATATATATAACATTCATAAGCAACGGGAAAACTAATGATGTATAAGTATTTTTCATTTTTAAGTACTTGACCATCATTATGTACCAGGGAACAAGTCCTCCTCCAAAAATGGTAGTAAAGTAAAAATAAAAACTAAAATGATTTCTATACTTAAAATCCTTACTAACCAGTACATAAGAAGCCATTGACGTTAAAAACAGCCCTAAAAGTGCACCTATTACGGTTATACCTATTGTAACCGCATATGCCTTTAGGAGCATATTAGGAGAATCGAATATTATTTTATATGCTTCAAAAGATATCTCCTTGGGCACAAATCTATAGCCGTCTCGCAGTATTGAGGCTTGCGATGTCATAGAGCCTGTTACAATTAATACGAAGGGTACAACACAAAAAACTGTAATCAATATTATTAAAAATACACCTAAAATGCGGAATACCAGTTTGTCTTTACTAATCTTCATTCTTAATCACTCCTAGAATAGTGCGTAGTCGTTGTCGATTACTTTTATCAGCTTATTTGCTCCAAGAATTATCAGCAATGAAAGTACTGATTGGTATAAACCTGCAGCAGCCGTCATTCCAAATTCCTGCAAATCCATCAGGGATCGAACAACGTATGTATCAATAACATCCGTAGCATCAAGCACCAGTCCGTTATTTCCTACAACCTGATAAAACATCTGGAAGTCGCCCTTCATTATATTGCCAAGACTTAAAAGCAAAAGTACGATTATTGTCGGTGTTATTGAAGGCAAAGTAATATGACGAATTTTTTTAAATACATTTGCCCCGTCTATATCGGCCGCCTCATATATTTCAGGATCTATACCGAGTATAGCTGCAAGATATAGTACAGTTCCGTATCCAACCCATTTCCATGCGCTTACGCCTACAAGAATGTATTTCCATGCAGAAGGATTTGAGTAAACATCAATTTGTTCCCAACCGATACTTTTCAGGATTGTGTTTATTGCACCGAATTCGTAATTGAAAAGATTATATATAAAAGCTCCTACTACAACCCATGAGATAAAATAAGGAAGGAACATGAGGGACTGGGTAAACTTTTTGAAGTGTTTATTAGTCAATTCGGATAATATAATTGCTACAGTAATTTGTAGGGTATTGTTGATAATCAGGAATGCAAGGTTATAAAGTATTGTGTTTTTTGTTACTAAGAAGGCTTTACCTGATTTAAAGAAAAATTCAAAATTCTTAAATCCTACCCACGGGCTACCGAATATACCGCCTGAATATGTATAATTTTTAAATGCAAGAACAATACCCGACATCGGAACATAACACATGATAAAAAAGTACAGAACCGCAGGCAGCAGCATAATAAATTTTGTTTTGTTCTTTTGAAGCTCAGATAAGATACCGTTTTTGTTCTTCATTATAAAACCCCTTGCTGTGTTTATCATTGCTTTATCTTCTCTATGTCTCTATGATACAGGCATCGGAAACATATAAAAATGAGCCTAAATTATAATAAAAAGTAAAATCCTATAGTCTTTTAATGTTTCAAATGTTAAAGATATTTATGGCATTACTTAATTCATGTGCCATATCATTTAGATTCTTTGATAGATTTACAAAATCTTTATAAGTAAACATCTGTTCCTCAGTATTGGCAGAGATCTCCTCCACTGTTGCAGCCGCTTCCTCGGATATAGTGGCGATATGTTCAATTGAATCAACAGTATATTTTTTGGCAGTCAATATGCCCTGAACGGAGCTTTGAACCTTAAGCATTTGATTTGATATGTCATCCATAGCTTTCATAATAGAATCAAAGGCGGCATGTGTGTTTTCTACCGCATACATCTGATCGCTTATGATATCCTTTGCGCTATTGGCAATTGTGGCTGTAGAATCAGTTTTACGCTGTATATTATTGATTATATTATTTATGCCGAATGAAGCTTCTTTAGATTGGTCTGCGAGTTTCTTGACCTCTCCGGCAACAACTTCAAAGCCTTTACCGGCCTCACCTGCTCTGGCCGCTTCTATAGAGGCGTTTAAGGAGAGTAAATTTGTTTGCTCTGCAATATCTACAATAACCTTAACTATCTTTCGAATTTCTTTCATATCTGTATTCAATTCATTGATATCAACAACAATTTTATTTGTTACATTTCTGGTCTCGACCGCCTTGTTATTTAGTGTATTGACTGATGCGAGGGCATCCCGGCTTAATTGTTCAGTATTTGTAATAACATCTAAGATTACTTTCATGTTATCACCGACAGTATTAATATTTTCTGACAACACATTCATTTGTGCTGCGCCGTCACTGGCACCCCCTGCTTGTTGCGATATTCCTTGCGCCAAATCTTGAATTGTCATTGAAATCTGTTCGGATACTTGATATGAGCGTATTGAGGAAGAGGAAATTTTATCTGAATTATTCAGTACTTCCACCGATGAATTCTGAACTTTTAGAATAAGTGATTTGATGTTTTCCACCATGTCATTGAAGGTACCCAAAACTACAGATAATTCGTCTTTAGTTTGATCTATGGCCTTTATTCTTAAATCACCGTTTTTAGCTTTCTTCATAAGGTTTACCAGATTATTTAGCGGAGAAGAAATGCTTTTTGTTACGACAACAGAAATTATTAGAGCTAATATGATGCATAATATGCCTATCAATAATATTTGACTTATAAGCTCATTTGTTTCGGCATTTAGATACGAGAAAGGTATTGTTCCCACTACATAATAATTTGTTTTTTCAATTTTAGAAAAAGCTACCATGTGTTCTGAATCCTGTATTGTAATTTTAAAAGACTGAATACTATCTGTTTCAACCTGTTTTAGTCTTTCTATCATAGAATTCTCATAATAGGGTTTACTAATATGAATAATATCAGCGCTTCTGCTGGAAACAACCACTCCATCAGAATCAAGAATAAATATTTCTCCGCCGTCCCCTATGTTAATATCCCGGTATGAGCCTGAAAAATAGGCTTCGTCTATTATGGCAAGTAATGTACCGATTGTTTTGCCACTACTTATAGACGAGAAGTTTTTGCACAGAAGAAACATATTTTCATTATTATTATGCGGTAGAAGTAAAAATTCAGTTCCGGCTTCATTATATAATTCTGCAAGCTTAGCATAATCATCATCAAAAACTAAATTTTCTTCTCCATAATAGATTAAGTCATCTGCAGATGTTTTTAGACCAAATCCTTTAATGTAATTCATGTTTGAAAACTTTTTAATTAAGACATCGTTTATATGGTATGTAGCTATCATTCTATCTGCATCAGACATTTCCGAAATTTTTTCTAGTTCCTGAATTTCATTTGATAGGCTGAGTTCTGTGATTATATTCTCTATTTTTTCAACATCTTTTTTAATGTTCCCGCTAATTTCTTCTATTAATTGTACTGAATATGTATTAATCTTGTTTTGAATTGCATCACTTGATTTTTTGTACGATAAAAAACCTACTACTGTCATTGGAATAATGGTTAAGATGATAAATGCGCTTAGCAATCTTTTTTGAATGCTAATACTTCTTATTGATTTAAATTTAAATATCATATCCATCTCTCCTTATATTCAGGGTAGCAATTTGTAGAAACGCTAGACAGGTAAAATGTTATTATTAGAAGTAAAATCCTATACAATTAACACGAATAATCAATAATTTTGTTGGGTTAACTTGTAAAAAAACATATAACATATAAAATAATATTATCTAATCATATATGTATCACTTTATTGGGAGGTCGTGGCAGTGATAAAACTCATGATAGTAGATGATGAAAAAACTACCCGTGAAGGCTTGATGGAATATATACCTTGGAAAGAACTTGGGATAGACATGGTTGAAGAAGCAGAAGATGGTTTGAAAGCTCTTGAGCTGGCTATGAAATTTAACCCGGATATAGTTTTAACCGATGTAAGAATGCCAAAAATGAACGGTATAAATCTGGCCGAACAACTAAAATTAAAGCTGCCAAAATGCAAAGTTCTATTTCTCAGCGGTCATACCGATAAAGAATATCTTAAATCAGCAATAACACTGGGGGCAATCAATTACATTGAAAAACCTGTCGACATAGAAGAAGTAAAAAGAGTTATCAGCTATACTGTGCAGCTTTGTAAAAAGGAAAAGGAACAAGAACTTCGAGAAATCGGTTTAGTTAATAAGGTGACCGAAAGCATACCGCTTCTCATAGAAAAATTATGTCTTGAACTCATTGCTCCGAGTCCGCCTGTAGATTTAATTGAAAGGCTTAGCTTTTTATATCTGCCATATCTTGAGAAAGATTTTTTTATTACGGTGTTAGTTAAACTGAATTTTGCGAATAATTCTATTCCTGAAATTAATCCTGAAAAAAAAGAAGTGATATTAAAAAAAATATCCCAGCTGGTCGAGGAAAATGAAGCATATTCATTATGTGGTTTCAAAGAAAGAGATTATATAATAATCCATATATATGGTGGACTCATAAAAAACACTCCCCTGTTTAATAGTCTGCTTAATACTATTAAACTTAACCTCGAACAACTACTACAGCTTGAGAATCGACTTTTTATTGCTGTTGGTGAAATGGTATACCAGTTTAAAGATCTTCATAAATCGTATAAAACCTCGGTAATAACGGTACAAAAACAATTCTTTTTAGGGTATGATAAGATATTATTTTTTACTATGGAAAAAAGTGATTTCTATGATTTTTCTAAACAAAATCAACAGGTGTTTTTTGATTTGATAATTGCCGGAAGAAAATCTGAAGCTGAGTTGTTCATCAAAAATATCGTAAATGAGCTTAGGTACAATACAAACACCCTTATTAATAATATAAAAAACTACTTCTTTAATCTACTGGTAGGCATAACCAAAATCGCCCAAGATAGAAATATTGCCATCGTAGAGTCTAACCGAAAAGAAGAATTCTTCTGGGAAGAAATATCAAAAGCAAATACTATATACGAAATTGAAGATTATATATTAAACAAAATAAACACTTTTTTTGAGATACTTGCCCATAAGAAAAACAATAATTCTATTGTTTTAAGTATTACAAAATACATACATAATAATTATTCAAATAACGACCTTACCATCAAAGATATTGCAGCTTATACCTTTTTAACACCCAACTATTTATGCTTGGTTTTTAAAAAGGAAACCGGAAAAACCATTAATCAATTCATTACAGAAATAAGAATAGAAAAAGCAAAGGAGCTTCTTAAGGATCGCCAAATAAAGCTTTATGAAATTGCCAGCCTCATTGGATTCAGTGATGCAAATTACTTTGCTAAAACATTTAAAAAGCTGGAGGGTATAAACCCTTCTGACTTCAGGGAGAAGTATTTTTTATGATTAAATGGATTAAAAAGAAAGTGGTTGAGCATCTAAATAATATGAAACTCAGAACCAAACTATTGGTTTCATATTTTATACTTATATTAGTTCCCCTTAGTTTGTTAACTCTTATTTCTTATAACCATATTTCGAAAACCATTGAGGAACTTATTCTTTACTCTGCAAAACAAAACTTTGATCAAACCAATTCATTTCTGGAATACAAAATAAGTAAGGTTGTAGATATCTCAAGTATAATTTCTGTCGATAAGAACTTAACAAATATACTAACTAAGGATTTGAATAATTACGAGTATGCCGAGCAAATAAAGGATGCTCAGGATTTAAATACAATTTACCTTAATCCTTACCAAAACGATAATGATGTCTATAGGGTAAGATTATTTGTAAGAGAAGAAGTGTTATATTCCCAAGAAAGAATCAATCTTTTTAGCCTAAAAAGTGTCGAAAATGAAAGCTGGTATAAGGATTTGATGTCCAGAAAAAATAAAATTCTCTGGTGTTCACCTCAATCCTTTACAGATGAGGCCGGAAACCAAGCAAAAGTTGTATCGGCTAGACGGGTAATTCTTAACCCAAATAAATATGATGATATAATCGGTATTTTCAGTATCGACATTCTAGAAAGTGATATTAAAGATATTTTGAAAAAAGCAAATTCCACTGAAGGTGGCGTAGCATATTTACAGAATTCGTTCGGCGAATTAATTACCAGCTCTGATGAAGGAATCATGCATAGCTTAAATATTGATTCCGGACTTTTTAATACTCTTCCCAACACAGAAAATGCTTGGGAAGAAATAAACCTTAACGGTAAAAGGCTTCTGGTAGGGAGTAACTACATAAAAGAGACCGACTGGGTAATGGTCTCTGTTATACCCTATAAAGAAATATTGACTACCGGTAATGTTCTGAGAAAACAGATGCTGCTTCTGTTAGGAATAATGGTTTCGGTTGCTTATGCCTTTGCCTATTACTTATCGGTATCAAACACAAGACGAATAGGACAATTGATACGAAGAATGCGAAAGGCTCAAGTTGGAGAATTAGAAAGTATTAATGTTCCTGCAAGCAAGGATGAGGTTGGAGAGCTTATAAACAATTTCAACTTCATGATCCATAAAATGAGAATACTCATCGAAGATCAATACAAAATTGGCCAAGAAATAAAAAGTGCTGAATTAAAGGCGCTTCAAGCCCAAATAAATCCTCATTTTTTATATAATACCCTCGACTTGATTAATTGGACCGCAATACGAAATAATATACCTGAGATTTCCTCAATTGTTCAATCACTTGCCAAGTTTTACAAGCTTAGTCTTAGCAAGGGAAAAGATGTCATCTCTATCGCTGATGAACTTATGCATGTAATGCTTTATGTAGATATTCAGAATAAAAGATTTCAAAATAATATTCATTTGAATATTGAGGTAGATGAGAATATTCTTGAATGCCGTATACTAAAAATAATTCTTCAGCCTATAGTAGAAAACTCTATCCTCCACGGAATACTAGAAAAAGATAATAAAGAAGGAAGCATTACTATCTCCGGGAAAATGGATGGTGATATTATTATACTTAAAGTACTTGATAATGGTATCGGTATGGATGAAAAAACAATCGAAAAGATTATGCATAGCTCTATTACCCGAGAAAGTCACGGTTATGGCGTACGGAATATCAACGACAGAATAAAGCTACGCTATGGAGAGGCTTATGGCTTATCATATAGAAGTAAGCCCGGAATAGGTACAGAGGTTGAAATAAGATTTCCCAAGGATATTACGCAAAATTCTAAAACGAGAATAAAGATTTCCCACACCTCGAGTTTAAATGATTCAGAATCCGTTCGTAATCTTTGATTTCGGCAACGTATGACGTAATTCTAATTAGATATACTCCCACAAATGATGAGTAGATTATCTATTGGTATATAGTGCAAATTTCCAGTAAATACTTTAAATTATATAATTATTGATATAAAATAATTATACTTAGAGTGAAAAGGTGTAAATAGATGGAAAAGAAAAGGAAATCTATTAAAAAAATAATAATGTTCTGGTTTATATTAACCGCTGCCATCGTTTTAATTGCCTCAATTGCTTTGAGGCTTAGTATGCGCGCTCCTGAAGGGAATAACACCATAAACCTTACTGGTCGTGTCAATAAAGACGTGCCAATAGTTACGGAGAATGAACCAATCTCTGAAGAACCTCCAAAAAAAAACATTTATACCTTTCTTGTAGCAGGAAAGGATAAAGTCTCTGACAACACAGATACTATTATGCTTGTAAGGCTGGACATCGGAAATAAGAATATTCGCATTTTAAATATTCCGAGAGATACGATGATTGATACAGACAGAAAGTCAAAGAAGATAAACTCATCGTATGTTATTGGCGGAATTGAACAATTTGAAAAAGATGTGGCAAGTCTGACAGGCTTTTATGTGAACCGTTACGTTCTTTTCGACATAGCGGGTGTTGAGAGAATCATCGATGAAATCGGAGGGGTATACATTGATATTCCAAGAAATATGAATTATGAAGACCCCACGCAGGATCTTTATATTCATCTTAAAAAGGGATACCAGCATTTAGATGGAAAACAGGCTGTCAATTTAGCCCGTTTCCGCAATTACCCTGAAGGCGATATCGACCGGATTGCCATGCAGCAGAAATTACTGATTGAGTTAGCCAAACAAGCTCTTAAACCCGAGAATGTATTAAAAATCCCTGAACTGGTGGCTATAGTCAAGGATAATGTTCAAACAGACATTGATATGAGCGAAATGTTATGGCTGGCCAACGAAGCAAAAAATATACCTTTAAGCAGTATAGAAACCGATATTGTCCCCGGTGTGGCAAGCACTGTAGATAACTTATCTTATTGGCTTCCTTATGAAAATGCATTACTTGACCTTATAAACAGCAGGTATAATCCCCTGGACAGCCCCATAACAGTAAATGATATATCGATTGTAGAATTCTCTGCGAATCGTGAAGGATAACCTGATATTAGTGTTTTATCATTATTATTACGGGTATAATATAAAAAAATATATAATAAATGTGTAAAGGAGAAATCAAAATGAAAGCATGGATTGACAGAGATGGCTGTATTTCTTGCGGATTATGTGCAAGCACCTGCCCTGAAGTATTTAGAATGGATGACGAAGATATAGCAGAGGTCTATGTTGATGAAATACCGGAGGATGTAGAGGACATGGCTCAGGAGGCTGCTGACAGTTGTCCTGTAAGTGTTATCCACATTGAGGAGGACTAAGCAGGATTTCATAAAAAGTCCGAAAGCTTACTTGTTTACAATTAAGAGCATTACAGAAGCCATATGAAGCCATATAAAATATAAAATATGTACCTCCTGGCATAGAGAAGAATCCGTCTTATATCGTAGATTCTTCTCTCCGCTCAGGATAAGCGTAAGTTACATATCTTGATACAATATGATCCTTACGTTCTAATATATATAAAAATGGTTACTCCCATCGATATAAAGACCAGAAGGACTGTACCCAAAGAAGCCAGTTTATTCTCTTCCCATACCTGTTTAGCATAACTGAAACTATATATTGAAGACAGAATAATATATAAAAAACCCAGATACGCAATCATTTTTTGTCCTCCAATGAAAACAATGGTTTATTTTTCAAAAGCTTGCCGGTGCGCCTTATAGTGAAATCAACCTCAACCTTGAGCTCAGACTCCGGAAATTTGCCAAGCCAATTATATTCTTCCCATTCAGGAATTGTCCAAAATTGCATGACCGCAGTTGTGCCGAAATTAAAAACATCCGCTTTGAACTCCTTACATTTTTCAAATGTTATTTCTATTCCTTTAATCAGGTGCTGTTCTAAGGCATCTTCTATTATTGTCATCTTTTCAGGTGTTTCATAATTTATTCCTGACTGGATGGATGCAATATCACCTTCTAATTTCAGTTTTACATGAATTTTAGGCTTATCTTCATTTAAATCAATCATTATCTCAGGATTCTCAATCTCTTTTATATCTATAGGAACCATTAATTCCGGTTTTTCAGGATCTGTTATGGAAAATGGTCCTCTTATAAGTTCTCCGCGTGCAAGCAGCAGCATCTGGGTTTCGAATCCGGTCAGTTTACCTTTCATTTTTTCTCCATCAAATACTGCTGAACCAAATAACTCTACCTTCGATCCTCCTTTTCGGGGTATATCTCCGGCATTAAAATTACCGGGAACATCTGATTCTCCTTTAAAGAACTCACCATCGCTTTCAAATTTTTCTTCTTTATTTACAGCACCATAAGTTAATATCAATGCATTATAGGAGCTTTTTATACCATCATATAAATCATTTAAGGTAGTATGGGGAAAATACCCTATTGTATTTGATTTTTCAAATAATTCCTCAAGTGTTCTTGTAATTAATTCACCCGGATAAGGCATTAGTGCTGTAATAAATTCTTCTGCCTTTCCTTTACACACTATTATATTGGTGGTTCGTCTGATATGCCGATAACGTACTATCGGAGCAAGGCATTCTCCCAGCTTTCCGTTTTCAGCTAATTCTTCAGAGATTACAATGGCCTTAAGGTGCATAAAATTCAATTCTTTGGAAATATTCGCATTTACAATTGAAACGGCTGAGAGCAAAGATGATGAGTCCATTGTAATAATTTCCATTTCTTCGTTTTTTTCTCCTCCGCCACCTTCGTTTTCACCATTTCCCCCACTGCTCTTACTAAATTTTGATATTTGAAAAGTTATGCGGAAAGTGTCCGAAATACCGTGTTCAACTCCCATTGCCGTTACATAGGCAAAATCTCCAATCTCATGGGAATCAAAACATCCGGTAATAAAGAATGGAAGTAACAGACTAATAAGAATAAGAGTTCCCTTACGCATTTTGAGAATCTCCTTTCTTTTTCCGTATCAAAGCGATGATTAATATGATAACAGGGGGAACATAGTAAACAATCCATCCCCAGGATCTTAACGTTTGCACAAATCCGGAAGTAACTTCTGAAATACTTTTTGGAATAAGGCTTAAACTGTATAAAGTAGTTATCATAGGTAAAATAACCGGACGTTTGTCATCAATTCTGAAGGCATGGCAGAAAATCATGAGCGTTGCGTAGAAGATTAATGAAACTTCAATAAAAGTACCGAAATTCCAAAGAAAAAGAAAAATCGGTTCCATACGTTGCATAAACCCTCCATAATCAATAAGAGCTGCCATCTCATACATGGGTGATGTAATCTCTTGTCCGACAGGATAAGGGAAAATCATTGCAAATACCAATAGTGAAAAGCTGGTTAGAAAACCCGCAATCAATAATGTCGAAAACCCAATCCTTTTTATCTCCTTATACCCTTGGAGTGAAGAAGCTATTACTCCAATAATTACTATTTCACCATAAAACGAGCTGCGCAATAAACCATGAATTATTGTTTTATCCAATCCATATCCCAATAAAGGGAAAAGATACCTGGGTGCAATGTTCTGGACAGAAAGCAGGAAAACTAATATAAAGCCTACACCCAGAATATATATAATGAATTTAGCGAACCTTGCAATGGTTTCCAGACCCATAAATGATAAAACAATAATTGTAATTAAAAATAATATTATTATAAAGCTGGGAGGACTTTGAGGCAGTACATATACCTTAAGCACCTCTGCAAATTCTCTGATGCTGATACTGGCACTCCATAACAAAAAACCGCCGAATAGAAACAAAAATATGATACTTCCCAATTTTCCCAAAACCATATCTGCTATTTCCATTATATTTTTATTTGGAAAGCGCTTGAGTAACAGGTATAGAAACATAAAACCAAACATTGCTGTCAGGGCTGAAATAAGAGTCATATACCAGCCGGCAGTCCCCACTATTCCTACCAGAATGGCCGGACTGGTAAAAAAAGTTTTTGCTAAAATAGTAATAGCTAACAGGCTTATAGCTTCATGGTATCCGAAATTACCTTCCCTGATCATTACCCCTGTCACCTCCCGGTTTTGATGTCACCCATCCTCTGGGGTTATCCCCCATTCGCTTTTCATTTTGTGTATTTAAATAATCCGGTCTTTGATTCTGATTATGAAGAGGACCTCTTATGATTTTATCCCGGCTTGATTTAGTCTCAGGTGCAATAGAAGTAAAGAACGGTACTCCAAATGATTTCATTCCTAAAGATAATGCGCAGAGAATCACAAACCCTACCGAAACCCCGTAGAGACCGGCAAACGCCCCGAATCCTATAAGAAGGAAACGCGCTATTCGAACAGATAATGCTAATGAATAATTTGGTATCGTAAAGCTGCCTAATCCTGTAACCGCAACAATTATAATAAGACTTGGGCTGACCAGGCCTGCTGAAACCGCCGATTGCCCCAGAATCAGAGCTCCGATTATACCCAGCGTATTTCCTGTTATGCCGGGAACACGGATTCCTCCTTCACGGATAAGCTCAAAGGAAAACTCCATGAGGAGGAACTCCACTATGAACGGAAAAGGAACCGGAGTCCGTGAAATTACTATAGAAGCCAGTAATGATGTTGGAATCATCTCCTGATGAAACAGGATCAGAGCTGTCCATAAGCCCGGGAGCAGCAATGCCAGCAGAGTTCCTATCAGGCGCACAATCCTCAGAAAAGTTCCATATTGCCAGCGAAGATTCGAATCCTCCGAAGTATGAAAAAGATCAAAAAAGGTTATGGGCATTGCAAGTGCAAAGGGCGTTCCCTCACAAACCAATGCAACCTTTCCATCCATCAGAAAAGAAGCCACACGATCAGGCCGTTCTGTGGAAATAACCTGCGGGAAAAGCATTAAGCTCTTGTCCTCTATTAGCTGCTCCAGCATTCCGCTACCGGAAATATAATCTATATTAAGACTGTCAACGCGTCGTTTAATCTCATCAACAATCTTTTTGTTGGTTATGTCTTCCATGTAAAGAAGAGCCGCTATAATATTATTAGTTTTACTGATTATCTTGAACTCAGTTACCAAGGCTTCATTTTTTACAATTCTTCTTATCAGAGTTATGTTTGTGCGCAGATTCTCGGTAAAGCCCTCCTGAGCGCCGTTTACAACTGTCTCGGTTGAAGGAACGCTTATATCGCGCTTTTCAAATCCACGGCTTTCCATAACCAGGCATTCGTCGCACCCATCAATAAATACAACAGTTAATCCGCTTAGCACCTGCGGAACAATCTCCTGGTAATTATCCATTCTTACAACCTGGTGTATGGAAAGAACATTCTTTTCCAGGAAGTCTATAGGGCACTCGCCTTCAAATCCATCCAAAGCGCAAGGGTCCATAAGCTGGGGAAGGGTAAATTGTATAATTATGCTTTTATCAACCATTCCATCGATAAAAACAACACAAGCCTCGATTTCCCTGGCAATTTTAAATTCTCTTATTATAACATCCTGGTTAACCGGGAGATGAAAAATGTCCTTCAGGATATTAATATTTTCATCTATTGAGCTGCTTACCTTAATATCGTTTTCCTTTTGTTCAGGTGAATCATTTTGACTGTTTCCTTTTTTATCCTTTTTGTTACTGCCTCCGGAATTTTCTTTTTTCTGATTCTCATTTGATTCTGTGTCGTTATCTTTATTTTTAGTTAAGCCTTTATGCCCGGTATCCTCTTCATTGTTGCTCTCTTGTGATTTTTCTGTACTGTCTTTCTTTTTTCCCTCGTCATTTACAGTTTTCACAAGTTTCTTCACAGGTATAGGCTTGATAATCCGGGCCTGTTCTGTTTTATCCCTCTTATCATGCTTAGCTTCATGTTTTTTGTCTTTTTTATTATTTTGACCTTTTTCATTATACTGGTCCTGATTGTCATTCCTGTGGTTCCGTGAATTATCTGATTCATTATTATCCTGCAGGTTTCTTGTCTTTCCCCTGTAACTGCTCCATCTGTCTGATTCCTGAGGGTCTTCCGGAAACCTGAATCCATTTTCTGAAGGCTTTTTGTATACAAATAGATTCTTAAGACCTTTTAACATAAGGGCCCACTCTCCATATCACTAATAATGAATATATGTGTTTATCATTATTAGCAGATAGAGATAATCTTATCCAAAAAAAGGTCGACTACTTGTTACCCTTGCATAGAGAAGATTCTTTGCGTTAATGAATAAGATCCTTCGACTCCGCTGCGCTTCGCTCAGGATTACAGTAAACATATCAGGTGCGGTGATTGATGTCAAATGGCGTCAGCGAAGCATGGATTGCGAAGCTACGCGACTTGAATCCCGGATGGATTCACGGAGCGGTGCATTTGACTCACTCTACAGGCACCAAACCGTTGGGACAAGGCCCCTATCCCCGTGTCCCATGGGTGTATACCTAACCCTAACATAGAATGACACCAATAGGCGGATGCAAGGTTAGCTATTGATATTCCATCCATTCAGTAATTAATTCCTCGTGCTTTTCCTCCAGTGTATGTTTTTCATGAAGAAGCTCTTCTAACCGTTCATAGTCGGTAGCATGAATTTCCATCTCATTTTCTATTTCACTTATTCTTTGTTCTGTAACGTCAATTTCCTTCTCCAGAGCAAGCATTTTTTTCTCAATAGTCCTGGGACTCAGCTTTTTTATGCGGGTATCTTTTTTCGTTTTTTCTGACTTTGCAACCTGTTCAGATTCTTTTTTCCGCTGGGCATCGTAGCGCTTCCAGGCTCTATACTCTTCATAATCACCATCAAAGAAATAAAGTCTTCCGTCCTCTAATTCGCATACCTTTTGTGCAAATTTTCTGATAAAATACCGGTCGTGAGAAACAAAAAGTATCGTCCCTTCAAATCCTTCCAAAACCTCTTCCATCCATTCTCTTGAGGCTATGTCCAGATGATTTGTGGGTTCGTCAAGAATCAATAAATTTACACCTTTTTGCATTAAAAGACAAAGCTTTAACCTGCTGCGTTCTCCGCCTGACAGATTTTCCACTGTTTTAAAGACATCTTCTCCTGTAAACAAAAATCCGGCGAGAATATTCCGGGCTGTTCCTTCGTCGATAATCAGTTCCCGGCGCACTGTTTCCAATATGGTCAGCTCAGGTTTTTCAAAGGTTATAATTTGCGGCAGATATGCAATCCTTACGCTCGGCCCTGTCTTAACGCTACCCTTATCCGGGACTGTCTCGCCCAGTATCATTTTCAGCAACGTAGTCTTTCCTGTCCCATTGTTCCCTAATAATACTAACCGGTCTCCCTTTAACAGAAGCAAATTTATATCCTCAAACAAAATTCTGTCATCAAAGCTTTTTTGTATTCCTTTAAGGCTTAGAACCTCAGTGCCAGAAAAAAGGCCTGATTTAAAAGACTTAGATAGTTTTCTCTCTGTTTTAGGCTTAGGAGTCGCGTTTTCCTTCATTTTTTCCAGGCGTTTCTCCATGCCGAAAGCTCTCTTATGCAACTTCGGATTATCAGAGCGATTAGCCCAGTCATGCATTCTGTTAACGGCATTTTCCAGCTGTTTTATCTTTTTAAGCTCCTGCTCATAATGCTTCAGCTGCTCAATGCGTCTTTGCTCTTTTAACATCGCATATATACTGTAATTCCCATCATAACTGATTGCTGTTCCGTCCTCTATCTCGACAATCTTTTCTGATACCCTGTCAAGAAAATACCGGTCATGGGATATTACTACAACAGTGCCTTTAAAGGTATTCAAATAATCTTCGAGCCATTCAACGGCGTTGATATCCAAATGATTTGTAGGCTCGTCCAAAAGCAGAATATCAGCATCGGAAAGAATTATTCTTGCCAGATTTACCCGAGTCTTTTCTCCTCCGCTAAGTTCAGAAAACATGCGTTCCTGCATATCTTTGTCTATGCCAATACCGTTGCAGACCCTGTTAATGGTGATTTCAATGTTATATCCACCTCTGTTTTCATACTCCTGCTGAATTAAACCAAAGCTTTTAACCAGTTCGGGAGAATGGTCCAGGGCCATTTGCTTCGTTATGCTTTTAAGTCTGTCCCTTAGTTTATAAATCTCAGAAAAAGCTGAATCCAGAACCTGATATACGGTTGTACCCGGACTGTATTCGGGAATCTGATCAAGTACGCCTACCCGCCGTCCCTTTGCAAGAATAAATTCACCTTTCTCATAACTCTCTTCTCCGGAAATAATTCTGAATAATGTAGTTTTGCCTGCTCCGTTTTTACCTACAAGCCCCACCACACTACCCTCATATACTTCCAGGGACACACCTCTCAGAACGTGATTAGTACCATAATATTTATGTATATTATTAAGAATGATTTCGGCCATGATTAATCCTTTCAGATTTTTATCAAACTTTAGCTGTCGAGTATTGCAGATATAGAATTGTATAATGCTATAAGAGCCTTTTCCAAAGTATCTTCAATACTCTTAATATTTTTATCTTTAAATACACCCTCTAATAAATGTAGCTTATTTTCTGCTCTTATGGCAATACTTAAGCCTATTAATCTGTTAATATCCGTCAAACATTCCGGAAATACTTTTTCATTCTTATTGGACTTATTCAAAAGTTTTCTAAGCTCATTAAGTGCTTTTATTCTTTCAATACTATATGGTGTTCTCCTTTGAATGCTGTAAGAATACCAAAAAACCAGGAACCCTGCCGGCAGCATCAGATATGCCGATAATACAGAAAATGCAACTGATACAATACAACCTGCAGCAAACAGTATCACACCCAGAATCAGGCCCAGATTACGGTAGTATATTTGGCTTGCTGTAAGTCTATTCTTTTTTGCATAATTATTCTTTACGTTATTATCAAAATTTATATAATGCTCTTTAATTTTCGCTTTCTCACCAGCGTTTGTGTATTTGATAGCATATTTTATAATATCTGCTTTGCCTGTTTCATCACTTGATTCACTTACTAACCGCAAAAGATCCTTCTCTGATGCATCCAGACCCGTTGTGTTCTGATTATCTGTCAGCCGGAAGATTATACTCCTGTAATTCTCCTCCAA
>JAAYTR010000177.1 GCA_012523685.1 Clostridiaceae bacterium
GATTCGTAAATAATATGCATGAGCTTCTCGAGGCTTCCGATATAGCTATAGCAAAGGGCGGAGCATCCACAACCTTTGAAGTACTTGTTAAAAATGTGCCGACTATTTTTACACACTGTGCCGCGCTACATGAAAAAGGAAATATTGATTTTTGCGTTACCAATAAAATGGGCTGGTTTGCAAAAAATAAAACTGAATTTTGGAAGATAATCGGTGAAGTTCTGAATACTTCTATATTGGAGCAGTATAAAGAAAACATCAGTAATAATGAATATGTAAAAACACTGCCCAACGCTGCTAAAAATATAGCAAAATTTATTGTTAAGGAGTTGAACACTCCTTATATAAAGCATGAGATATCAAAAAAGGACAGGCTCAGATCTGTTTTACTGGGTATAAGAATAAGAAATTTCAGAGTAAAAAGTCGTACTAAGAATAAACGGTATAAAATAGACCGTTAAAAGTAAAATTTTATCTTTAAGCCCTAAAGGGCTATTTTTATTATTATTAACAATTCTATCATGCGGATTAATGAATGGACTATGAATACGGAGTTTTCATACATCAAGCATCCTTTGAATCCGTTGACGGGTGAGGAACCAATTATGTACAATAAGAGTACAATTATAATTATATCATGGATGTGTTTTGATTGAGTGAAAAGGTTGCGACACCAGTTTATTTGAGAATTGCGCTTGATATTGCATCAAGAATTGCCCGGGGAGAATTTAAGGAGAACAGCAAGATCTATGGCAGGTCTATTATGTCATCTGAATATGGAGTTTCCCCGGAAACTATCAGAAGATCACTTAAGCTGCTCTCAGATATGAATGTCGTGGAAGTGAAACAAAGTAGCGGAGCTATTGTTCTGTCCAGAAAAAATGCACAGGAATATATAAATCGTTTTAAAGGAAGGGAGAATACACAATCCCTTCATCAGCAACTTAAGAAGCTTGTTGGAGAGCAAAACAAGCTTAGCAGGGAGATAATAAGTATTTCAAATATGATAACCAGATCTTCAGTAAAATGGTCTCATTCAAATCCGTTGAAAAATTTCGAAGTTGATATTGGTGCAGGTTCACCTGTAGCCGGAAAAAGCATCAGTGAATTAAATTTTTGGCATGCAACAGGTGCTACAATTGTTGCCATTCGACGTAAAAATGAAATAATTTTATCTCCCGGGCCCTATGCTGTACTTGCTGAAAACGACACAATAATATTCATAGGTGATCAATCTGCAGTAAATGCAGTAACGATGTTTGTAAATCCATAAATGCTTTATATTATCTACAAAAAAATATATCTTTATACTCTTAAAAGGTGTAGTTGTACCGATGCTACACCTTTTTTGTCAGTTTTTATCGACGTATTTTTCTTGACAACCGACAACTTATAAAATAAAATAGGTATGTCGGTTAGCAACTCGTCGGAGTTGCTTTTTATATCTGGGAGCTGATTATACGAGTTGTTAGATATTATAAAATAAAATTTATTAGGAGGGTAATAATGAGAAATAAATCAATATTACTGATAGTATGTTTAACTGTTGCTATATTATTTAGTGCTTGCGCGGGCACATCTTTAGGTGATAATAAACAGATTAAAGCAGTATTCGCCGATGCAGGATGGGACAGCATACGCTTTCACAATGCAGTTGCATCATATATCGGAGGCGCCGCTTACAACATTGCCGGAGAAGACATACCCGGAACCACCCCTATAACTTATAATGGTTTGATTTCAGGGGATGTAGATGTTTATATGGAAGTTTGGGTTGATAATCTTCCTACGTACCAAGATGACTTAAAGGCTGGTAAGTTTAAGGAGCTGGGTATTAATTTTGATGATAACAAGCAGGGACTGTATGTACCTGAATATGTAATTGAGGGGGATCCGGAAAGAGGCATTGAGCCTATGGCTCCTGATTTAAAAACTGTGGAAGATCTCAAAAAGTACAGCCATGTTTTTAAAGATCCCGACGACAATTCAAAGGGCCGTATATACGGGGCCATATCAGGATGGGAAATTGATACCGTAATGCGTAATAAATATAAATTCTATGGTTTGGATGAAAACTATAATTATTTTGATCCCGGCTCCGAAGCAGGTTCTGTTGCAGCAATAGCGGCAGCATACAATAAGGGGGAGCCTATTGTAGCTTACCATTGGGATCCGACATGGCTGACGGGTAAATTAGACCTGGTTCTTCTGGAGGATGCACCATATGATCCGGAATTATATCCCTCGGGTCAGACCGAATGTCCATCAATGAATATTACTATATGTGTAAGCAATGAGTTTTATGAAAAGGCACCTGAATTTGCAGAGTTTTTAAGTAAATACCGTACAAGCAGTGCTCTTACTGCTGAAGCGTTGGCATATATCGAAGATAATGATGCATCTATGGAAGAGGCCGCCAAATGGTTTTTAACTGAACATGATGAACTCATTAATCAATGGCTTCCTGAAGACAAAGCTAAGCTTGTAAGAAACAAGCTAAGTCAGTAAGAGAGGTGTATTTATGCCGGATTGGTTAATTAATTTTCCGTCTAATATTAAACTTAATATCAGTGATCCCATTGATCGCTTTATAGACTATCTTATAACAGAGTGGAGTACCATCTTTGATGGCATAACCAACGGGTTGCGGTTATTTTTGAACAGTATAGGCAATGTAGTGGATAGAATTCCATGGTGGCTGCTAATTGCCATAGTATTCGTTCTTACATGGAGAATGAGTAAAAAGATTGGTAAAGCAATACTGTATTCTTTGCTAATATTCGCAATTGGAGCCATGGGACTCTGGAGCCTGATGAATATTACCCTTACCATAATTATAGCATCGGTAATTATCTCTATTATTATAGGATTCCCTACCGGGGTACTGGTATCTGCCAGCGACAGGCTAAATTCTTTTGTAAGGCCTATACTTGATACAATGCAAACAATGCCCAGTTTTGTATACCTTATTCCTGCTGCTATGCTTTTAGGTCTTGGTAATGTTCCGGCGGTTTTAGCAACCACAATTTACGCTGTTCCGCCTTTAATCAGATTAACAAGCCATGGTATACGTCAGGTTGACAGAGAGGTAATTGAAGCTGCAACAGCATTTGGCTCTACAAAATGGCAATCGTTGATTAAGGTTAAAATTCCTCAGGCAATGCCTACCATTATGACCGGTGTAAATCAGACTATAATGATGGCTATATCAATGGTAGTAACAGGTTCAATGATAGGCGTTACAGGTCTTGGCCAGGAGGTTCTTATAAGTATCAACAGGCTCCAGGCCGGAAGAGGCTTTACTGCGGGTATTGCAATTGTAATTATTGCTATAGTCATCGATAGATTAACACAGGGAATTATAAAGAAAGGAGAGGCTGCAATTGAAGAATAATGAAAACATAGTATTAGAAGTAAAGAACCTCTCCAAACTGTTTGGAAAAAACAAGGTTCCGGCTTTTGAGATGATGAAGAAGGGAAGCGACAAAAAAGAAGTAGCTAAAAAACTGGGTGTCACTGTAGCTGTCAATGACGTGTCGTTCCAGGTTGAAAGAGGAAAGATATTTGTTCTTATAGGCTTGTCCGGTTCCGGTAAATCCACTGTAGTGCGTTGTTTGAATTTGCTTCAAAAACCCACATCAGGCGATATTCTTTTTGAAGGAAAGAGTATCCTGAGCTTTGATAAAAAGGAACTTTTAGAATACAGAAGACATAAAGTTTCTATGGTATTCCAAAGTTTTGGGCTTATGTCTCACAGGAATGTGTTAGAAAATGTAGCCTATGGACTTGAGGTAAGAGGCACAAAAAAAGCAGAGAGAGAAGAACGGGCAAGAGAAATAATTCAGATGGTCGGATTAGAAGGCTGGGAAGAAATGAATATCTCGCAATTAAGCGGAGGTATGCGTCAGCGTGTGGGAATTGCCAGAGCCCTTGCCAATGACCCGGACATTCTTTTGATGGATGAGCCCTTTTCAGCGCTGGATCCACTTGTAAGACAGGATATGCAGTTTGAGCTGCTGTCAATTCAAAAGAAGCTCAATAAGACCGTGGTCTTTATTACTCATGATATTAATGAAGCATTTAAATTAGGTGATATGGTAGCTATAATGAAGGATGGAAAAATAATTCAGATGGATACACCTGAAAACATGGCTGCAAACCCTGTCAATGAATATGTCGAGAATTTTATTAACAGTGCAGACAAAGGCCAGATATATTCTGTAAAGCATATAATGCAAACTCCGTCATGCATGATGAGAACCAAGGACGGTGCAAACCATGCCCTTAAACTAATGCGTGATAATAGCGTCTCCAGTGCATACGTAGTGGGAGATAAGCTGGAGCTTATTGGAATACTGACTCTTGATGATGCTATGAAAGTACGGGCGGGAGAAATGCCTATGCAAGAGGCGATTGTCAGGGATATCTTGACTACATCAGAAGATACCCTTATTTCCGATTTGTTGGCCGTGGCAGCATCGGCAAAATATCCTATCGCTGTTGTGGACGAAGAAAACCATCTTAAAGGCATTGTTTCAAAAGCAGCGGTATTGTCATCGCTTGTGTAGAAACCATTCTGAAAATGTAGCAAAGTGGAATGAAGAATCTTCTTTAATATTGTGGGAAGATTCTTCGTTTGGCTCAGGATTACCTGTCAGCAAAATGTTGCTGACTCATACATTAAATCTGAACAGGGTCACATCTCCGTCTTGCATGATATATTCCTTGCCCTCTGAACGGACCAGACCCTGTTCTTTTGCTGCGGCATGGGAACCACAACGGATAAGGTCGTCATAGGCTACAACTTCAGCTCTTATAAAGCCTCTCTCGAAGTCGGAATGTATCTTTCCGGCTGCCTGAGGGGCTTTTGTTCCTTTAACTATTGTCCATGCACGTACCTCAGGTTCACCGGCTGTTAAAAAGCTTATGAGACCTAAGAGTTTATAACTTGCTTTAATAAGCTTATCAAGGCCGGATTCCATTAATCCAAGTTCATCTAAAAACATCTGTTTCTCATCGTCATCAAGTTGTGCGATTTCTTCCTCTATTTTTGCGCAAATGACAATAACTTCGGAGTTCTCTGTAGCGGCAATTTCTCTTACCTTTGCAACATACGGGTTCTGGTCTATGGATGAAATTCCGTCCTCAGAGACATTTGCACAGTACATAACGGGCTTTGATGTTAATAAAAACAGATGATTAACATAATCTGCCTCATCAGAATCAAAAACCATAGATCTTACGGGCTTTCCGCTATCCAGTGTTTCTTTTATTCTTTCAAGCAGATTTATTTCAGCCAGATACTTTTTATCGCCGGACTTCATTTGTTTTCTGGTCTTTTCGATACGTTTTTCAACAGCCTCCATATCCGAAAATACCAGCTCAAGATTTATAGTTTCAATGTCTCTGATAGGGTCTACCGAGCCTTCAACATGAACGATATTATTATCCTCAAAGCATCTGACTACATGGATTATTGCATCTACTTCCCGGATATGTGATAAAAACTTATTCCCTAAGCCTTCACCTTTACTGGCACCTCTCACCAAACCGGCAATATCCAAAAATTCTATTGCTGTTGGGGTAACTTTTTTAGGGTTATACATCTTAGCCAGAACATTAAGCCTTTCATCGGGAACTGCAACTATTCCGACGTTGGGATCTATCGTACAAAACGGATAATTTGCACTTTCAGCTCCTGCCTTTGTAATTGCATTAAACAGAGTGCTTTTACCTACGTTGGGAAGTCCAACAATACCAAGTTTCATCTATATTCCTCCAAATATCACCAATAAGAGTTAATCATAGTTTATCGAAATTTCTATACAAGTATAACCCAAGAATTTTATATCTACAAGTGATTCCGTGACATGATTTGTTCAGATATTGTCAAATTGGATTTTCATAAATCGCAGCATATTAAGTGAAAATAGTTAATTTTATCATAGATATGGTATAATATGCCCACAAGCAATTCAAAGCAAAGCTTTGAATGCGCCCGGCAAAACCGGGCAAAAGTATTTTGCATAGCAAAATGCGTATGTGGTCATGTTACACCATAAACTGCAAATGCTGATATTATCTGCATTTTCCGGGATTAATCCTGTGCAAAACGAACTCGTCGTTTTGCAGCATGTTTATGGTATAATATATTTTTAACATATAGCAAATAAAGGTATGTAAATGGAAGATAAAATAAGATTGCAAAAATATATGGCTCAATGCGGTGTCGCATCCAGACGACATGCCGAGGAACTGATAAAGGCCGGTAGGGTTAAGGTAAACGGAAGCATTATAACCGAAATGGGAACTCTTGTTTCGGAGCAGGATAGAGTCGAAGTTGACGGAAAACTTATAAAAAAAGAAAAAAAGCTTATATATATTATGCTTAATAAACCGTCAGGCTATGTTTCTACCGTTTCGGACCCTGAAGGCAGAAAAACAGTTTTGGATCTTATAGATGGGGTTAATGAGCGTATTTATCCGGTAGGGCGTCTCGATTATGATACTACTGGCTTAATAATCCTTACAAATGATGGAGATTTTGCTTTCGAAAGCACTCATCCCGGGCATGAGACCAAAAAAACATATATGGCCGAAGTTTTGGGTATGCCGTCAAACAGAGCATTGCAATCTTTAAGGAGCGGAATTATGCTTGATGGTAAACTAACAGCTCCTGCCCGGGTCGAGGTTGTAGATATAAAACCAAAGAGTACAGTGTTAAAAATCATTATACATGAGGGCAGAAACAGACAAGTCAAGCGCATGTGTGAAGCTGTTAATCATCCTGTTTTGCGGCTGAAAAGAACAGCCGTAGGAAGACTCACATTAGGTGATTTAAAACCTGGTGAGTGGAGGTATCTATCACTTAGAGAAGTTAAACAAATCAGGGGGAAGAAAAATGGATAAACAACAAGGTCAGCAATGTAGAGTTAAATCAATCTTTTTTTATCTGAAGGAATCATTGAAATTCTATGATGTAGATAAACCAACTGTTGCTCAGGTAGTATTTGTTTTAATACTGGCGATTTTCTTTGGCGGTTATGTCCTTGCACGGCCATATACCGAGGATGTATTTTTATACTATGAGCAAATAAGTGTAAGCCTTATGGAACAGGTTGAAACAAAAAGCTTCGATTTTTCCTTAATTAATATGGAAATTGTTTATAAGATGCTTGAAGCTTCGATGGTTGTGATTGTAATATATGCCGTAATGAAAGCAATTGCATATCTTATAGGGACATACTACGGAGCATTTTACTTTTTCAGCCTGACTGACCCGGACAGTACATGGATAGAAAGAACAGTTTGGTTTTTAAGAAAGCTGATTAAAATTATTATTTTTAACATTTTATTTTATGGAATTTT
Organism: Clostridiaceae bacterium; assembly: GCA_012523685.1. Lineage (GTDB taxonomy): Bacteria > Bacillota > Clostridia > DSM-8532 > DSM-8532 > DTU059. The sequence continues at coordinate 7,369 of JAAYTR010000177.1, forward strand.
TGCCATAGCAGTTTTCTTAATATTTATAGCAGCAGGCTTTATAGCCTTATTTGTACCTGCTATTATTGCGGTTTTTACATTTTTGCCAATCGTTGTATTAGCCATAGATATGCTGTTTATATTCAAAAACCTGTTAATTATTGAGTTTGATACGGGCGTTTTCCAGAATTTTAAAGTTGCTCTCGATATAACCAAAGACTGCAGGAGGAGAGTTATATTTAACGGCTTATGGCCGCATTTTCTCGGGCTTATTCTCAGTACCTTTGCGATTGATGTGCAAAATCCTGTTCTTGCTATCTTTATGGTTTCATTCTTTGAGGTTATTGTACTTTTGATATTCCATAGATTAACTGCACTGATGTTTATCGATGCCGCTTCACTTGAAAGAAAGGATAAAAATTCTGAAAAGATTATAGATAGAGTATAAAAAGAGAGTGTTTATTAATTAAGTTGACACAATACGCCAAAAACAATATAATTTTTTTGTTGTAAAAAAATGTTCCCCCCAACGGAGCGGGGTTTTATTAATGTGTGGAGGATATGTTCAATGCTAAAGTTTAGGGAAATAGAAAATACTGATCCTGAAGTTGCGAAAGCTATTTATCAAGAGATAGAAAGACAGTCCGATAAAATAGAACTCATTGCTTCTGAAAATTTCGTTAGCAAGGCTGTTCTGGAAGCTGTTGGAACTCCTTTAACAAATAAATATGCCGAAGGCTATCCGGGAAAACGTTATTACGGTGGGTGTGAGCATGTTGATGAAGTTGAATCTCTTGCTATTAGCAGAGCAAAAGAACTCTTTGGGGCAGAACATGTAAATGTACAGCCTCATTCCGGTGCTCAGGCCAATATGGCTGTATTTTATGCCGTTCTTAAACCCGGTGATGTTTTTATGGGTATGAACCTTGCTCATGGCGGCCATTTAAGCCATGGTATGGCTCTGAATATGTCAGGGAAGTATTTTAAACCTGTTCCATACGGCGTGAAAGAATCCGATGGATTAATAGATTATGATGAATTACGTAAAACAGCATTGGAAACAAAACCAAAGATGATTGTTGCAGGGGCCAGTGCTTATTCAAGAATTATAGATTTTAAAGCATTTAGAGAAATTTGTGATGAAGTGGGCTGTTACCTTATGGTGGATATGGCTCATATTGCGGGACTTGTTGCTGCAGGTGTTCATCCGAGTCCTGTGCCTTATGCCGACTTTGTTACAACCACAACCCATAAAACCCTGAGAGGCCCGAGAGGCGGCATGATATTGTGTAAAGAGAAGTATGCTAAAGATATAGATCGTTCTGTATTCCCCGGCATACAAGGTGGTCCCTTGATGCATGTTATAGCCGGAAAGGCCATTTGCTTCAAGGAAGCTCTTACTCCGGAATTCAAAGAGTATCAAAAGCAGATTGTCAGAAATGCAAAAGCTCTATCTGAAGCTCTTATTGAAAAAGGATTTACAATTGTATCCGGAGGCACAGATAATCATCTTATGCTGATTGATGTAACCAATAAAGGTATTACAGGTAAAGATGCCCAGTTAATGCTTGATGAAGTTATGATAACAGTAAATAAAAACGGTATTCCTTTTGACAAATTAAGCCCTGCCGTATCAAGTGGTATAAGAATTGGAACGCCGGCAGTTACTACACGCGGCATGAAGGAAAAAGAAATGCTGGAAATTGCAGATCTGATAGATTTAACTTTAAGCGGCGGTTTTGAAAGAAATAAGCAGGGAATAATAGAAAGAGTAGGTCAACTTACTGCTCGTTTCCCGCTATACTGACAACAGCAAAAACTAAGAAAGCAATGATTGACAAAGCGGGATCAAGTGAGTATAATATTTCATGTTGACCTTCCGGGAGCTTATATTTGTGCTTTTTAGGAGGGAATCAGATTGAAACTTGACATAACCTCAATAATAAAGAATAGTGGCGGCATCATCAGTATCCAGGTCGAAGAAGCTTTAGAGGACTTAAAAACAAGTCTTGGCACAGTTTCTTTTATAAGTCCGGTCAGTTTTACCGGAGATGTAACTAATAACAATGGTATACTTAAGCTGACAGGTGTTGCCAAAGTGATATATTCTACAGTTTGTGACAGATGTGCAGAAAGCATTGAACTTGAGCTTGTAGTCGATATAAACGAGGATATTATTGAGAAAGAAAAAATTGATGAAGAGGCTGTTGAAATCTTTGATGATGACAGATTCACATTTAGCGGCAACTCGCTAGATTTGGACAGAGTATTGGCAGATTGCATATTAACAAGTATTCCAATGACACAAGTTTGCCGTGAAGATTGTCCGGGATTATGCCCCGTTTGTGGAGCAAAAATAAGTGAAAAAGCTTGTAAATGTGAGGATAACGGTTCAACAGATTCACGATTTGAAGTGCTAAAAGGATTTTTAATTAATAATGAATAAACAGCAGGAATGCTGATATACCAACACTGAACGGAGGTGTTACAAATGGCGGTACCAAAAAATAAAGTGTCGAAGCAAAGAAGAAATAAGAGAAGAACCCACTACAAGCTTTCAGCGCCGAATCTGGTTGCATGTAAAAAGTGCCATGCACTCAAGCTTCCGCACGTAGTTTGTAAAGAATGTGGAACTTATGATGACAAGGAAGTAGTGAAGGTAGACGAAAAGTAATTATCTCCGGATCATTCCAACGACTCAAAAAGTAGTAGCAGCTTTATAAAGCTGCTATTGTTTTTTTCGAGGTATTTTATATGCATAAAATTGAGATAACAAGCATTCAGAAAAATAGTATAGCAGAGGAACTCGGGATTGAGCCGGGTGATTTTTTGTTGTCTGTAAATGAACAGATAATACATGATGTGTTTGACTATAAATTCTATTGCGCTGATACAAACATTACTCTTGAAATTGAGAAAAAGAATGGAGAGAGCTGGCAGTTTGATATTGAAAAAGATGAGGCCGAAGATTTAGGTATTGAATTTGCCACATCTCTTTTGGATGAGGAAAAATCATGCCGCAATAAATGTATTTTTTGCTTCATAGACCAGCTCCCAGAAGGGATGCGAGATACTCTCTACTTTAAAGATGATGATGCCAGACTCTCTTTTTTGTATGGCAACTATATTACAATGACTAATCTTTCTGATGATGAGATTAACAGGATAATACGCTATCGTATGTCTCCTGTTAACATATCGGTTCATACAACTAATCCGGAGCTTCGCGTTAAAATGCTCAGAAACCGTTTTGCGGGTGATATTCTTGAGAAGATCAGGCGTTTTACATCAAACGGAATTACAGTAAACTGCCAGATTGTTCTCTGCCCGGGAATAAATGATGGTGAAGAGCTTGATCGAACTATAAGAGAACTTACCTCGCTTGCTCCCGAACTTCACAGTATTTCTGTGGTCCCGGTCGGCTTGACGCGGTTTAGAGAAGATTTAACGCAATTAACCCCTTTTAATAAGAAAAGTGCCTTAAAAATAATTGACCAGGTTGAAAAATGGCAAAAGAAATTATTGGAGGAGTATAAAAGCCGAATAGTATATATTGCCGATGAGCTTTATATATTGGCTGAAAAGCCGCTTCCCGATTATGAAGCATACGAGGATTTTCCCCAAATTGAAAATGGTGTCGGAATGGTATCCTCCTTTTCTTATGAAGTTAAAGAAGCCTTGAAAGAACTTGAAGAAAGTCAACTGTCTGTTGAAAGAGAAATAACTGTTAGTATTGCTACAGGTGTATCTGTCTTTGGACATTTTAAGAAAATTACCTCATATATAGAAGAAAGAGTAAAAGGTTTAAAAATAAATGTTTATGCTGTCGAAAATACTTTTTTTGGCCCCGGTGTCACTGTGACCGGTCTTCTAACGAGCTGTGACCTTATTAGAGAGCTTATTGATAAAGATTTGGGTGAAAAGCTGCTGCTGTGTAAAAACATGTTCAGAGCAGGCACAAACGTTATGCTCGATGATGTAACAGCCGATGAGCTGGCAGAAAAGCTGGGTGTTAAAGTCCAACTGGTCGATTCAGATGGTCACGCTTTGATAGAAGCTCTTGTCCAGGAATGATGATTTCTAAATAAATTCATTAAATCATTAACAATTTTGTGTCTTTGAGAATATACTTAATTGACAGGAGCTGGCACGGAGGTAATGCACATGAGGATTATAGTGCTTAAGATGCCCGGATTCCTGGGAGGAATACTCAGGCGTTTGCTTAAAATCCATTAAAATGGGCACGGGAGAAATAAGGAACGGATATGTATATCGCACACCTTGTTTAATTCACAATAAAAAATGTGGCATTTAAAACGCCACATTTTTTATTTAAATTACATTACATTTTATTATACAGACTTAGCTATTTTACTGGAACGCAGGCATTTAGCACAAATGTGCATTCTTTTTGAAACGCCGTCAACCTCAACCTTGACCTTTCTTACGTTAGGCTTCCAGACTTTATTACTTCTTCTGTGAGAGTGACTCACCTGTATACCAAAATGTTGACCCTTATCACATACTTCGCACTTTGCCATTTGTTACACCTCCCTGCAATCCATATCTATAAATGGACATATCTTAATAATCAATTCATAACAGCAAAAATCATTTTATCACAATCTCTTATATATTAGCAACTATTTTTGAAAATTAATCTGCCATACTTTGCATAGAAACAGGTTTTCATATAATAGTCATTGCTGATTTACCCCTGATACACATATTATTAAATTGATGAACACTGTATTTAATGCAAAAAGCATATAAATCATACAAAAACAAAATGAAAATTCAGTAATAATCACATGATTGACATAAAGTAATTGATGCTGATATAATACATAGCAATAACTAAATAATCCCTGAATAAATGCAATGAAGGAGACAGCTTTTCATATAAGAATCTTTTAAGAGAGCCAATGGGTGGTGCGAATTGGCAGGATTTATGGAAACGAATCCCTCCTGAGCAGTTTTTCTGAAACCATAGTAGGAGAAAACGGCGAGCCCCGTTACAGGCGAAGGTTTGATTGAACCTAGTGAGGTCTTTATCGTGAGATAAAGATAAAATAGGGTGGTAACGCGTAGAGTTTTTCCCTCGTCCCTGTTGTACTATATAACGACGGTGCGAGGGTTTTTTGCATACATACAAATAAATTACTCAGGTTATACAACACATCATAAGGCAGGCAAACAAATATGTAAAAGAGGTGAAAGACGTGAAAGCATCAGAAGCAATTGTCAAATGCTTAATCAATGAAAATGTTGATACTGTTTTTGGCTATCCCGGAGGACATATATTAGAGGTATATGAAGCTCTAAGAAAGTCAAAGGTTAATCACGTCTTGGTGCGACAGGAACAAGCTGCTGCGCACTGTGCAAACGGGTATGCAAGAGTTTCCGGTAAGGTGGGAGTATGCATAGCTACATCAGGTCCCGGGGCAACAAATTTAATTACAGGTATTGCTACAGCTTATATGGATTCAATTCCTCTTGTTGCTATTACAGGTCAGGTCAATTCTATGAAAATAGGCCGTGACATGTTTCAGGAGGCTGATATAACAGGTGCAACCGAGTCTTTTACAAAACACAGTTACCTTGTGAAGAACGAGAATGATTTACCAAGAATTATTAAGGAAGCTTTTTATATTGCATCAACAGGCAGACCGGGGCCGGTTCTAATCGACATCCCCAGCGATATTCAAGCAGCTAAAATTAAAAAGTTAGCTATTCCTGAAACTGTAAATATAAGAGGCTACAAACCGACCACCAAAGGTCATATAGGGCAGGTAAAACGTGCAATAAAAGCTATATCAGAAAGCAAACGCCCTCTTATAATAGCTGGCGGCGGAGTAATTCTCTCTCATGCCCAAAATGAACTTTTGCAATTTGTAGAAAAAACCGGTATTCCATTAGTTCACACTCTAATGGGAAAAGGCTCATTACCTACCCTTAACAGGCATTACTTCGGTATGATTGGTAATCATGGATTTTCCGGGGCAAACCGTGCAGTATCAAAGGCAGACCTTTTAATTATTATCGGGACCAGAGTTGCAGACAGAACATGGGGCGGTGTTTCGGACAAGATCAGCGAGGGAATGCGGATAATACATATAGATGTTGATCCGGCTGAAATAGGTAAGAATGTAGGCACACATATACCTCTGGTAGGGGATGCCAAAACAATACTTACTCAAATGATTGACAGAATAGAAAAAATAAATACCGACGAATGGCTAAGCGAACTAAACAGTGATAAGAGGGCTGCCGGTAAGAGAGCTACCGATTTGGTAAATCCCAGACATGCAATAGAAACAATTTCTAAAAAGTTGAATGACGATGCTGTTATTGTTGCAGACGTGGGACAGAACCAAATATGGGCTGCAAGGTATTTTGAAGATAAAATTGACAGAAGATTTTTAACATCAGGCGGACTAGGTACAATGGGCTATGGCTTGCCGGCGGCAATAGGGGCTAAAATAGCCGCACCAAAACGTCAGGTTCTGGCAGTTGTAGGAGACGGAGGTTTTCAGATGAGTCTTCAGGAACTGGGAACAATTTCACATAAAAAGTTGGGAATAATAATACTCCTTTTTAACAACTCAAGGCTTGGCATGGTCAGAGAACTGCAGGAGAGATTTTATGGAAAAGTCAATGCGGTAGAGCTTGACAAAAACCCGGATTTTATCAAACTGTGCGATGCATACAAAATTAAAGGCATAAGAGTTACAACTGATTCAGAATTAGAAGATGCTTTTGACAAAGCCATCAGACATAAAGGTCCATTTTTAGTGGAATGTGTGGTAGATCCTAATGAGAGCACCCTAATATAACCATACCCGCTAAAAGTATATACAAGAGAAATATTCATTACATTTTAAACTTAATAACAGAAAAATTTTTATCAAAAGCAGGGAGTGAAACGTATGAACAGACATGTTCTCTCGGTTCTGGTTGAAAATCAGTCCGGCGTGTTAAGTCGTGTATCGGGTCTTTTTAGCCGAAGGGGCTATAACATTGACAGCCTGTCAGTTGGAGAAACTGAGGATCCAAAGGTATCCCGGATGACTATCGTTGTACGCGGTGATGATTACATTCTTGAGCAGATTAAGAAACAGCTTAATAAGCTAATTGATGTAATCAAAATTGTTGAGGTTAATCCGCAACAATCAGTGTTTCGGGAGCTGGCTATGATCAAGGTAAATACAACCATGGAAACCAGAGCTTCGGTTATTGAAATTGTATCCATCTTCAGAGCAAATATTGTTGACGTTTCAAGTGAAACACTGACAGTTGAAATGACTGGAGATGAATCAAAAATTGAAGCCTTTATAAATCTTATGAATAATTACGGAATAGCCGAAGTTGTTCGTACAGGACTCGCCGCTATTGAAAGAGGAAGTAAACAAATTAAAAATCAAAAAGTTAATGAGGAGGAATAGGTTGTGGCAAAGATGTATTATGAAAAGGATTGTAATCTTAAATTACTGGAAGGTAAAACTGTTGCAGTTATTGGTTATGGCAGTCAGGGGCACGCCCATGCACTTAACCTTCATGAGTCCGGTGTAAACGTTGTTGTCGGGCTGTACGAGGGCAGCAAATCATGGAAGCTTGCCGAAGAAGCAGGGTTAAAAGTTGCAACAGCAGCAGATGCGGCAAAACAGGCCGACATTATTATGATTCTTGTTAATGATGAAAAACAGCCAAATCTTTATAAGGATAGTATTGAGCCAGGTCTGAAAGCCGGGAAGAGTCTAGTTTTTGCTCACGGATTCAATATTCACTACGGACAAATTGTTCCTCCGAGTGATGTAAATGTATTTATGATAGCTCCGAAAGGACCGGGCCATACAGTAAGAAGCCAGTTCCAGGAGGGTAAAGGAGTTCCCTGTCTGATTGCTGTTCACCAGGATGCTACAGGAAACGCACGTGATCTGGCATTAGCATATGCCGCCGGGATCGGAGGCGCAAGAGCCGGAATCCTCGAAACAACCTTTAAAGAAGAAACAGAAACGGATCTGTTTGGTGAGCAGGCAGTTCTCTGTGGTGGAGTTTGTGAATTGATGAAGGCAGGTTTTGAGACACTTGTTGAAGCCGGTTATCAGCCTGAAAGCGCATATTTTGAATGTCTGCATGAAATGAAGCTCATTATTGATCTTGTAAATAAAGGCGGACTCAGTTTTATGAGATATTCCATTTCAGATACGGCTGAATATGGAGATTATGTAACAGGTAAGCGAATCATAACTGAAGAAACCCGCAAGGAAATGAAAAAAGTTTTAAGTGAAATACAGGATGGCACATTTGCTCGTCAATGGATTCTTGAAAATCAGGCCAATCGTCCTTTCTTCAACGCAAAAAGGAGAATGGAACAGGAGAGCCAAGTTGAGCAGGTGGGCAAGGAATTACGGAAGATGATGAGCTGGAATAAATAGAAAATAAGTGCTCAGGAGGTTTAGTATGTCCAGACGTATATATATATTTGATACAACCTTAAGGGACGGGGAGCAATCCCCCGGCTGCAGCATGAATCTTCAGGAAAAGATCGAGGTTGCAAGGCAGCTGGAACGAATGAAGGTTGATATTATCGAAGCAGGATTTGCAATTTCATCCCCGGGTGATTTTCAATCTGTTAAAGCAATTGCCGAAACAATAAAGGATTGTACTGTTGCAAGCTTGTCCAGAGCTCTTCCGCAAGATATCGACAGGTCCTGGGAAGCTATTAAGAATGCTGTCAGTCCAAGAATACATGTATTTTTAGCAACGTCTCCAATCCACATGAAGTATAAATTAAGGATGACACCCGATGAAGTTCTGGAACGGGCTAAAAGTATGGTAGCCTATGCAAAAAAATATTGCTCTGATATAGAGTTCTCTGCAGAGGATGCCACAAGAAGCGAGCCGGAGTTTTTATACAAGGTTTTTGAAGTAGTAATTAATGAAGGTGCGACAGTAATTAACGTTCCCGATACTGTGGGTTATACTACGCCGGACGAATTCTATGAACTAATAAAAAACATAAAAGAAAACGTCAGTAACAGTGACAAAGCTCAGATTGCAGTACATTGTCATAATGACCTTGGAATGGCGGTAGCCAATACCCTGGCAGCGGCAAGAGCCGGTGCCACCCAGCTTGAATGTACCATAAACGGGATAGGGGAAAGAGCCGGAAATGCTGCTGTAGAAGAGGTGGTCATGGCAATTAAGACCAGGCCGTATCTTTACAATATGGATGTACGGCTGGATACAACTCAAATTTCCAGATCATCAAAGCTTATCAGCAGTATTACCGGTGTACCAGTTCAGCCAAATAAGGCTATTGTAGGAGCAAATGCATTTGCCCATGAGTCCGGAATTCATCAGCATGGTGTTTTGGCAGAAAAAAGTACATATGAGATTATAACACCTGAATCAATAGGACTTGGCAAAAATAACATGGTGCTTGGAAAGCACTCGGGAAGACATGCATTTGAGGACAGGCTGAAAACATTGGGATATAACCTTAATAAAGATGAACTGGATGAAGCATTTAATAAGTTCAAGATACTGGCTGATAAGAAAAAGGTAGTACAGGATGCTGACTTAGAGGTGCTATTACAGCATAAAGCTGTGCAAGTACCTGAGATTTATAAACTTGACAGATTCGTGATAAACACTGGTAATACAATTACTGCAACAGCTTCTGTACGTCTTATAAAACAAAATGGCGATGATCAGGTTATTGAGGAGGTTTCAACCGGAGACGGACCAATAGATGCAGCATTTAAAGCCATTGACAAAATTGCAGGGGTTACTTTTACTCTGGAGGACTATACTCTCAGATCAGTTACTGAAGGGCAGGATGCACAAGGTGAGGCATACGTGAAAATAAGATTAGGGTCCAGACTATACACCGGTAAGGGCGTAAGTACAGACGTATTTGAAGCCAGTGTCCTATCCTATGTGAACGCTATTAATAAAATGATTTATGAGGAAAAACTGGAAGAAGTAATACCACAATAATTAGTTGTTGAAATTATCTTATTTATCTTATTTAGTATGAGAGGGATGATGGAGAATGAATAAAGTAATAGACATATTTGATTCAACGCTGCGAGACGGGGCGCAAGCCGAGGGCATATCATTCTCGGTTGAAGATAAGCTTAAGATTGTCAGGACTCTTGACGATTTGGGTGTATCTTATATCGAGGCTGGAAATCCCGGTTCTAATCCCAAGGATATAGAGTTCTTTGAAAAAGTGAGAACCATTTCCCTCAAATCAGCTAAATTAACTGCGTTTGGGAGCACCAGAAGAAGGGATATTTCGGTGGAGGAAGATAAAAATGTTCAGTCCCTGATTGATGCACATACTCCTGTTGTCGCAATATTTGGCAAGGCATGGGATTTTCATGTAACCAAAATAATAAAAACAACACTTGAAGAAAATGAAAAAATGGTATTTGAAACCCTATCCTATTTCAAGAAGAAAGGCAAAGAGGTAATCTTTGACGCGGAGCATTTTTTTGACGGATATAAAGCAAATCCCGAGTATGCTTTCAGAGTTTTGAAAGCTGCGGTTGAAGGCGGAGCTGATTGTCTGGTCTTATGCGATACTAACGGCGGATGCTTTCCGAGTACAGTTTATGATCTTGTAAAAAAAGTCAAAGAAACCTTTAAAATTAAGGTAGGAATTCATGCCCATAATGACTGCGGAATGGCTGTAGCTAACTCTATCATGGCTGTTGAAGCCGGAGCTGAACATGTTCAGGGAACATATATAGGCTTTGGTGAAAGATGCGGAAATGCTAATTTAAGCACAATAATACCAAATCTTCAGATTAAAAAAGGCCTGAATTGCATTCCGGAGGATAAGCTGAAAAATCTTACCTATTCAGCCAGAAAAATAGCCGAAATCTCGAATATTTCTCTGAGTAAGAGAGAGCCGTATGTAGGTAACAGCGCTTTTGCGCATAAAGGCGGCATGCATATTGATGGTGTATGTAAAGCGTCTGAATCTTTTGAGCATATAAACCCGGAGCTGGTAGGGAACAAACGCAGATTTCTTATGTCCGAGGTATCAGGAAGAAATACCATACTGGAAAAGATTCGTGAATTGAATCCTGCTATAAAAAAAGATTCAAGCGAAACCGAGGCAATCATAAATAGACTTAAACAGCTGGAGCATCAGGGCTATCAATTTGAGGGAGCTGAAAGTACCTTTGAACTGGTTATCAGAAAACAGCTTGGAAAGTATAAACCTTTCTTTGAACTAGAGAAGTTTAAGCTTATGACCGAACAACCAACTCAAAATGGATCATCCGCGTCAGCCCTGATAAAAGTAAAAGTGGACGGAAAGTCTGAAATAACAGCTGCCGAGGGAGATGGACCGGTTCATGCCCTGGACAGAGCCCTCAGAAAGGCTTTAGAAGTATTCTATCCGGAGTTGTCATGCGTCTACCTGACCGATTTTAAGGTACGTGTTATAGATTCACAGTCGGCAACGGCTGCTAAAGTTCGTGTTTTAATTGAATCAACTGACGGTGAAACATCATGGACAACTGTCGGAGTTTCCACCGACATTATAGAAGCAAGCTGGATTGCTCTGGTAGATTCGATAGAGTATAAGCTTCTAAAAGAGCTGGAAAAGAAAATTAAAGTTTATGTATAACAGGAGGAAAATAATATGGGAATGACAATGACACAAAAAATTCTGGCAGCTCATACCGGCCTTGAGAAAGTAGTTCCCGGCCAGTTAATAGAAGCTGATCTCGATTTGGTATTAGGAAATGATATTACTTCTCCCGTTGCTGTTAATGAGTTTAGAAAAGCTGGTTTTGACAAGGTGTTTGATACAAGGAAAATTGCTATTGTTCCTGACCATTTTACACCTAATAAGGATATAAAAGCTGCTGAACAATGTAAACTGATACGTGAATTTTCACATGAAATGAAAATAGAGAACTATTTTGAAATAGGCGAAATGGGAATAGAGCACTGCTTAATTCCTGAAAAAGGGCTTGCTGTACCAGGTGATTTAATCATAGGCGCTGACTCCCACACTTGTACCTATGGTGCTCTCGGAGTCTTCTCAACAGGTGTTGGAAGTACTGATATGGCAGCAGGCATGGCAACAGGTAAAGCATGGTTCAAGGTGCCTTCAGCATTAAAGTTCGTTCTAAAGGGTAAACCCCAGGGCTGGGTGTCAGGCAAGGATGTTATCCTTCATATAATTGGTATGATAGGTGTTGACGGGGCCCTTTATAAGTCCATGGAATTTATGGGAGAAGGATTGATTAATCTTTCAATGGACGACAGGTTCACAATGGCAAATATGGCTATTGAGGCCGGTGCAAAAAACGGTATCTTTATGGTAGACGAACGCACTTTGGAATATGTAAGAGAGCATTCAAACAAACCATACAAAGTCTATGAGCCGGATGAGGATGCAGTATATGAAAAAGTTTATGAAATAGATTTAAGCACTATCAGACCTACGGTAGCATTTCCTCATCTGCCTGATAATACCAGAACAATTGACGAGGTAGGAGATGTAACTATTGACCAGGTTGTAATAGGTTCTTGCACCAACGGGCGAATGGATGACTTAAGAGTAGCTGCAAAAATTCTTAAAGGCAGAAAAGTTAAGAAGGGAGTAAGATGCATTGTCTTCCCCGGTACTCAGAACATCTATCTGCAAGCATTGAAAGAAGGGCTGATAGCAGATATTGTGGAATCGGGAGCAGTATTTTCAACTCCTACCTGCGGTCCTTGCCTTGGCGGTCATATGGGTGTCCTGGCAAAGGGAGAAAGGGCTGTTTCAACTACAAATCGAAACTTTGTAGGGCGTATGGGCCATGTAGAGTCTGAAGTATACCTTGCAAGCCCGGCAGTGGCAGCCGCCTCGGCGGTAACCGGCAAAATTACTGACCCTGACGCTATTTAAGAATAATGCGAAGTAATTGATTGTGTCATTCTGAGCGCTAGCGAAGAATCTTTTGCGTTAAACAGGGGAGCGGCTGTAGACTGCTGCGATTTAGCGCTCCATTTCCAACATCCAGTTTCTAGTCGCGCCCGCTACGCAATCCATGCTCCGCTTTAAATCGCAGCAGCCACGCCGCTTAATTATGTTTGTACAAACAAAGACTAGTTCGCATTATTCTTAAACTATGAATTTACATTAGAATGTTAGAGGTTGAAAGAGATACCCCACATCAATTAGAAATGAGGAGGATGTTATGAAAGCAAAAGGTAAAGTATTCAGATATCAGGATAATGTGGATACTGATGTCATTATACCCGCAAGGCACCTGAATACCAGTGATCCAAAGGAGTTAGCCCGTCATTGCATGGAGGATATAGACAAGGACTTTATAAATAATGTTAAGGACGGAGATATAATTGTAGCCGGCAAAAACTTTGGCTGTGGTTCATCCCGTGAGCATGCTCCCATAGCTATCAAGGCATCAGGGGTTTCATGTGTTATTGCTTCTTCTTTTGCCAGAATTTTCTTCAGAAATTCCATTAATATTGGTCTTCCAATACTGGAATGCGAAGAGGCTGTTAAGGGAACAGAGCAAGGAGATGAGCTTGAGGTGGATTTTGATACGGGTACAATTCGAAATCTTACAAAAGGAACTACCTTCAGTGCACAACCGTTCCCCGAATTCATGCAAAGAATAATAGAGTCAGAGGGACTTATAAATTATATCAAGGTGTAAGAGAATTCTTCACTAAGTTCGGAATGACACCGATACGTGTTTTAAAACATCGAAACAAGTAATAGGAGGCCCTAATGAATTATAATGATATAACCCGTTACCGAAATCAAAGATTTCGAACGGGTCCCGAATCATTGAAACTCGAGGCGGGAGATATGCCCCCGCCGGAGACAGTAACCCCTACCCGCCACCTTAGAGGTGGGGGAAATCTTTATTCTCGTTATAAATTAGCTGTTATTCCCGGTGATGGGATTGGACCGGAGATTGTTAACCAGGGACTTAAAGTCTTAGACAGAGTAGGCCAAATATATGGACATAAATTTGAGTATAGTACTCTATTAGCAGGTGGATGTGCTATTGATGTTACGGGCGAGCCGCTCCCGAACGAAACCATTGAAGTATGTAAAAAAAGCGATGCTGTAATACTCGGAGCGGTTGGCGGGCATAAATGGGACACTCTTCCCGGACATCTGCGCCCTGAAAAAGCCCTTTTAGGGTTAAGAGGCCAATTGGGATTATTCGCCAATCTCAGACCTGCAGTAATATATAAGGAATTAATAGATGCCTGCCCTTTAAAACCTGAGATTATAGGCGACAGTATTGATATCATGGTAGTCCGCGAGCTTACCGGAGGAATCTACTTTGGTGAAAGAGGCCGCCGTATGGGGAAAATGGGGCAGGAAGCCTTTGATACCGAAACCTACAGTGTCGGCGAGGTAGAACGGATAGCAAGAATTGCTTTTGAAATTGCAAATAAGCGAAAAAAGAAGGTCACAAGCATTGATAAGGCCAATATCCTTGAAAGTTCAAGATTATGGCGTGAAGTTGTAACAGATGTTTCTAAGGATTATCCTGCTATCAGTCTGGATCATTTATATGTAGATAACGCTGCAATGCAGCTTATCAGAGATCCCCGCCAGTTTGACGTAATTGTTACCAGTAATATGTTTGGAGATATTTTATCTGATGAGGCGAGTATGATTACCGGATCTATCGGAATGCTGCCCTCAGCAAGCCTCGGAGAAGACAACTTCGGGTTATATGAACCCATACACGGCTCTGCTCCTGATATCGCAGGGCAGGACAAGGCAAACCCCATAGCTACAGTTCTGTCAATTGCTATGCTCCTAAGATATACATTACATCTTGAAAACGAAGCTAATGCTGTTGAGAACGCTGTTAATAAAGTTCTTGAAGAGGGATACAGGACAGGAGACATTATGAGCCCCGGAAAAACCCTGGTGGGCACAACTAAAATGGGAGAGCTCATAGTAGAAAAACTGAGTAAAATATAAAACCTTAAAAGGAAAGGCGTGAAGAAAATGCGCAGTAATTCTGTAAAAACAGGCTTGGAACGAGCCCCGCACAGATCATTATTTAAAGCTCTGGGATTAACTGATGAAGAAATGAAACGTCCGTTAATCGGAATTGTTAATGCCAGGAGTGAGGTTGTACCGGGACATATGCATCTTGATAAGGTGGCAGAGGCTGTAAAAGCCGGTGTCCGTATGGCCGGAGGAACACCAATGGAGTTTCCGTCTATAGGAGTCTGTGACGGTATAGCAATGGGTCATATCGGCATGCATTATTCATTGCCTTCCAGAGAGCTCATTGCCGACAGCCTGGAATCCATGGCTCTGGCACAGGGCTTTGACGGATTAGTGCTCATTCCGAATTGCGATAAAATCGTTCCGGGAATGTTAATGGGTGCAGCACGTTTGAATATACCCGCCATTGTTATCAGCGGCGGTCCTATGCTGGCCGGAAGAGCAGGAGGAGAGGGTGTAAGCCTTACCAATATGTTTGAGGCTGTGGGAGCTGTACAGGCAGGTAAAATGAGTGAGGATGAGCTCAAAGGTCTTGAAAACAGTGCGTGTGCAAGCTGTGGTTCTTGCTCCGGAATGTTTACGGCCAACAGCATGAACTGTCTCACAGAAGCAATCGGCATAGCTCTGCCGGGCAACGGAACTGTTCCTGCAGTTTATTCAGAACGTTTACGTCTTGCAAAATTGTCCGGAATGAAAATCATGGAGCTGGTAGAAAAGGATATCAAGCCCAGGGATATCATTACTTCTGATGCTCTGCATAATGCTCTTACGGTTGATATGGCGTTGGGTTGCAGTACCAACAGTATGTTGCATCTTCCTGCAATCGCATACGAAGCAGGCATTCATTTTGACTTGGATATGGCAAACAATATTAGTGAAAAAACACCTAACCTATGTAAGCTCGCTCCGGCAGGAAACCATTTTGTAGAGGATTTATATCATGCCGGCGGAGTGAGCGCTGTTATGAAGGAACTGTCAAAAAAAGGATTAATTAATGAAAATTGTCATACTGTAACATGCATGACCATGGGTGAGAATATAAAAAATGCGGCTAATATGAACCCGGATGTAATCAGACCTATTGATAATCCTTACTCAGAAACAGGCGGGATTGCGGTTCTCAAAGGTAATCTCGCACCTAACGGAAGCGTGGTAAAAAGAAGTGCCGTAGATGAAAAAATGCTGGTTCATGAAGGCCCTGCCAGAGTATTTGATTCAGAGGATGATGTAATTAAGGCTATTTTGGGCGGTGAAATAAAAAAAGGCGAGGTTGTTGTTATTCGATATGAAGGCCCACGAGGCGGCCCTGGTATGCGTGAAATGCTTATGCCTACTTCCGTACTTGCCGGAATGGGTTTGGATGCCGATGTTGCTCTTATCACAGACGGACGGTTCAGCGGCGCAACCAGGGGAGCCTGCATAGGGCATGTATCACCTGAAGCGGCTGATGGTGGCACAATTGCTCTGGTCAGAGACGGAGATATTATTTCTATTGATATGAATAAATGCAGCCTGAATCTTAAAGTTTCTGATGATGAGCTTGAAAACAGAAGAAAGAACTGGGTCTGTCCGCCGCCAAAGATTAAGACGGGGTATCTTGCACGTTACTCAAAATTTGTTACATCAGCAAGCGAAGGTGCTGTAATGAAAGTATAGGAGGATATAGTCTTGAAATTGAACGGAGCTGAAATACTAGTTGAATGCCTGCTTGAGCAGGGTGTAGATACCATATTCGGATTTCCCGGAGGAGCAGTATTAAATATTTATGATGCTTTATATAAATATAAGGATAAAATCCGCCATATATTAACCTCGCATGAACAGGGAGCTTCCCATGCGGCTGATGGTTATGCCAGAGCATCTGGCAAGGTTGGTGTATGCCTTGCTACCTCAGGTCCGGGAGCTACTAACCTTGTTACGGGTATTGCTACCGCTTACATGGACTCGATACCCATGGTTGCTATTACAGGAAACGTGGCATTGAATCTGCTTGGCAAGGACAGCTTTCAGGAGGTAGATATTACGGGTATTACCATGCCTATTACCAAGCATAATTTTATAGTAAAAGATGTTAATGACCTGGCGGGTATTGTAAGAAGAGCATTTAAAATTGCAAAAGAGGGCAGGCCTGGACCTGTTCTCATAGATATTCCAAAGGATATAACTGCACAAAAGGCGGAATATGTTAAAAAAGATGTAGAAACAATAGAAAGATCTGTTAAGCACATAAGTGACAATGCTGTTAGTGAGGCCATAAATCTCTTAAACAGCAGTATAAAACCATTAATATATGCTGGCGGTGGAGTGTCTGCTTCAGATGCATGTGAAGAGCTTTATGAACTGGCAGAAAAACTACATAGTCCTGTAACATTAAGCCTTATGGGGATGGGTGCTTTCCCTGCAACTCATGAGCTTTACACCGGAATGGTTGGAATGCATGGAACAAAGGCTTCAAATATGGCAGTTACTGAATGTGATCTTCTTGTGGCAATTGGAGCCCGTTTCAGTGATCGTGTTGTAAGTAAGCTTGAACGCTTTGCCCCCCGCGCCAAAATCCTGCATATTGATGTTGATGCTGCTGAGGTCAATAAGAATATAAAATCAGAATGTCATATAATCGGTGATGTAAAAGAAGTTCTAAGCCGTATTAACAAAGGCATTGAGACCCGTTACAGAAGCGAATGGATCAGTTTTATTAAAGAACTGAAGGAAAAATATCCATTAAGCAGGGAATCGGAAGATTTAACCCCGCAATTTATTCTTGACAAGATATATGAACTTACCAGGGGAGATGCTATTTTATCAACCGAAGTTGGCCAGCACCAGATCTGGACTGCTCAATACTATAAGTTTACCAAGCCCCGTACATTTATTACCTCGGGTGGATTGGGCACTATGGGCTTTGGGCTTGGAGCATCAATGGGCGCTCAACTTGCAAGACCCGATAAAAGAGTATTTAATATAGCAGGTGATGGTAGTTTCAGAATGAATTTAAACGAGCTTGCTACAGCAGTTGAATATAACCTGCCCATTATTGTTGTGATTATGAATAATCATGCTTTAGGTATGGTACGACAATGGCAGAATATGTTTTATGACAAAAGGTTTTCACAGACAACACTGGACAGAGCAACTGATTTTGTCAAACTGGCTGAAGCATTTGGTGCATGCGGTTTTAATCTGACTAAGAAAGAGGACACCGAAAGAGTTTTAACTGAAGCATTGAGCCTCAATCGGCCTGTGGTAATAAACTGCGAAATAGATAAGGATCTTAAGGTTTGGCCTATGGTACCTCCCGGAGCTGCCTTAGAGGATGTTATAGTTGGAGAATCAGATATTATAAATAATTGATAGCTTAGCATCAATTGAGCAATTTCTTGACAAATATTTAAATCAGTCATAACATATTAATATTGGGGGAGCGGCTTAAGCTGCTTGGTACTATCTTAATAAGGTAGCTTTTACCGGTGTGCAGCCGGTATTCCCCATATGCGGGCTCTCAGTGGGGAGTCCTTTTTTGTATGACTGATGGAGGTTTTATATGAGCAGACTATTTGGAACAGACGGTGTCAGAGGTGTTGCAAATACAGAATTAACAGGAGAAATGGCTTTTAACCTGGGCAGAGCAGGAGCGTATGTACTTGCAAGCGAATCTTTACATATGCCGAGAATTTTAGTTGGAAGGGATACCCGCAGATCTGGAGATATGCTTGAAAAGGCTTTGGCGGCAGGAATATGTTCAGCGGGAGCTGAAGCTGTACTGGCCGGTTTTATTCCGACACCGGCAATTGCATATTTGGTTCGCAAGCATAATTTTGATGCGGGAGTAATGATTTCGGCTTCACATAATCCAGCAGAGTTTAACGGAATAAAATTTTTCAATTCTGAGGGATATAAGTTATCAGATGCAATGGAAGACAGGATTGAGGACATAATCTTAAATAATACTGAGACCATACCCAGCCCTGAGGGAATAAATGTAGGCATGACCTCCAATCTGGTTACGGCTGTAGATGACTATGTTGAATTTGCTGTAAGCACTATCGATGGTGATCTCGCGGGCTTGAAAATAGCAATGGATTGTGCTAACGGTGCATCATATATTACATCTCCGGCTGCTGTCAGAAAACTCGGCGCTGAGCTTCTGGTTATTAATAACGACCCTGATGGTCTAAATATAAATAAGGATTGCGGGTCAACCCATCTTAATATGCTCAAGAGTTTTACCCGGGAAAACGGCTGCGATGTAGGAATAGCATTCGATGGTGATGCTGACAGAGTGCTTTTCGTGGATGAAAACGGTGAGCTTGTAGATGGGGATAAAATAATGGCTATTATTGGGCTGCACCTTAAAAATAGTAATAAACTTAAAAACAATACTATCGTAGCTACAGTTATGAGTAATTTAGGATTTGACATAATGGCAAAAGAAAATGGGATTAATTTAGTTAAGACATCAGTTGGTGACCGTTATGTTCTTGAAAAAATGCTTGAGGGAGACTATATTGTCGGGGGAGAGCAATCCGGACATGTTATTCTGCGTAACTTTAACACTACAGGGGATGGTCTTGTAACTGCCCTACAGGTGTTATACATATTGAAGGAATCCGGTAAAAAGCTTTCGGAATTGGCCAGTGTTATGCAAGTATTCCCTCAGGTTCTAAAAAACGCAAGGGTCTGTAACAGTAAAAAATATTGCTATCTTGATGATCCTGTCATTGCAAAAAAATGTGTTGAACTGGAAGAAACATTTCACGGTGAAGGTCGTGTTCTGATCAGACCTTCAGGTACTGAGCCCTTAGTTAGAGTAATGATTGAAGGCAGGGAACAAGAGTATATTACAAATAAAGCCATTGAACTGGTAAAGATTATTGAGGAGCGCCTTGCTTAATATATTGGTCATAGCATATGTTTTACCGGCAGGGATTTTGTAGCTCCCTGCCTTTTTATTTTTAATACTTGAATAGTCAGAATAAACCATTTAGAATATAATATAAATGAAATGCAAAGTATCTGTCGGAAAGGAGCATTGTTTTTTTTAGACAGAATAGCAAGCGCCAGAACTAGGATTATTCTTAGTTGACGAGGAGAGGGAGGTTATCGAAAGATTCGGCGGAAACCCTCCGGTGTACCACCATCGAAAATACACTAACAAATCCTGCCGGTGACGGCAGAGACAGAAAGTGTTAAGTGGACTTCTGCATTTCTAAAAAGTCAAAAACCAATAGCTAAAAATTTAATAACAAGAGCTACTTATAAGAAGTAGTAATAATTAATGCCTAAGAACACCAAAGCCTGATATCAGTTGAGATATCTGCATTTTGTATGGTCTTAAGATTTTTCGCCTCAAAATTAATTAAGGAGGATTTATTCATGTGCGGAATTGTTGGATATATAGGTGAAAGGGATGTTACACCTGTTCTTGTAAACGGACTTAAAAAACTGGAATACAGAGGGTATGATTCTGCCGGAATCGCTGTATTTAATGATAGCCGGATATCTGTTGTTAAAACAAAAGGACGTTTGTCCAGCCTTGAGGAAAAACTTTGTAATATAAAACTACATGGTCATATGGGGATTGGTCATACCAGATGGGCTACCCACGGAGAGCCAAATGATGTTAACTCCCATCCACACCTTAGCAATAATGGTAATATTGCAGTTGTACATAACGGAATAATTGAAAACTATATGCAGCTAAAGGACTTCCTTACGGGAAAAGGCTATGAATTTATTTCTGATACCGATACAGAGGTTATTGCTCATTTAATAGATTACAACTATAAAGGCGACATACTTAAAGCAGTAATGAATACCATGAATGATGTTGAAGGCGCTTATGCTTTAGGTGTAATCTGTTCAGAGTATCCCGACAGAATTATTGCTGCAAGAAAGGACAGCCCGTTAATCGTTGGTTTAGGGAAAAATGAAAACTTCATTGCTTCGGATATCCCTGCAATTTTAGAACATACCCGGGATATTTATATTCTTGAGGACAAAGAGGTTGTAAGTATAACTGCCGATGGGGCAGAAATATTCAATCTTCTGGGAGAGAGGGTAAACAGGGATGTTTTTCATGTGGACTGGGATGTGTCATCGGCTGAAAAGGGTGGCTATGAACATTTTATGATGAAGGAGATATGCGAGGAGCCAAATGCAATTAAAGCAACCATAAGCCCGAGAATACAGAATAATCAGATAGTTTTGGATAAATTTCATATTGCCGATGAATTCATAAAAAACTGTGAAAAGATAAATATAATTGCTTGCGGCACGGCTTATCATGCAGGAGTAGTCGGTAAATACATTATTGAAAAGCTTGCCCGTATATCGGTTGAAGTTGATGTGGCCTCTGAATTTCGTTACCGGGATCCTATAATCAATGAAAAGCAGCTTACTGTTGTCATCAGCCAATCCGGAGAAACTCTTGATACTCTTATGGCCATGAGAGAGGCTAAGAAAAGAGGATCAAGAATAATTGCCATTGTTAACGTTGTGGGCAGCTCCATAGCAAGAGAAGCTGATGATGTCCTGTATACATGGGCTGGTCCCGAAATAGCTGTAGCATCAACCAAGGCATATAATACTCAGCTTGCAGCTCTGTATCTGTTTGCGCTGAATCTTGCAAAACAGAAAGGGGAGCTAAGCGAAGAATCTTACCAATGCCATATCACTGAGCTTCAAAAGTTACCCCAACAGGTTGAGGCTGTTCTGGGTGACAGAGAGTTAATTCAGAAATTTGCATATGAACATTTTAATGCAAGAAGCGTATTTTTTATTGGCCGGAGTATGGATTATGCACTTTCTATGGAAGGTTCTCTAAAACTCAAAGAAATCTCTTACATACATTCAGAGGCTTATGCAGGCGGTGAATTGAAGCATGGTACTATTGCGCTGATTGAAGAAGGTACTCTGGTAGTATGCCCATTAACTCAAGATTACCTGATGGAAAAAATGATCAGTAATATTCGAGAAATAAAAGCAAGAGGTGCTGTTGTATTAGCAATAACTACTCAAAAAAACGAAGCAGCCATTAAAGAAGTAGCAGATGTTGTAATAACAATACCGGACATGGACAACATTTTCGCACCGGCGGTTGCTGTTACACCAATGCAGCTTTTTGCCTACTATGTTTCGGTGATGAAAGGAAACGATGTGGATAAGCCTAGAAACCTTGCAAAAAGTGTTACGGTTGAATAGTCCCTGGTTTTTATTACAGGAAATGTACTTTTAATTGGGAAACAGACTATATATAACAATAGGATTTATTTTGCAGATGTGAATTATGAACAGATTTCTTATTGTTATATTGACGTTAACATGTTTCCCTTTTAATGTCTCTTCTTTTCCGGTAAAAAA
>JAAYTR010000178.1 GCA_012523685.1 Clostridiaceae bacterium
CTATTTTATTCATATATCTTTCTCCTTCACCTACAGAAATTATGCTGTTCTGTTTTTCATCCCGGTACGACTGATGGCCTTCTCAATCTCAACTGCAGGTATTATCAGCAAGGCTACTCCGAATGCTTCCACAAAGTTAACTAACGGGAGAGCTGTAAGTTTAAAAACAGTGTTTAATCCCGGTATATAAATAACTGCCATTGTAAGCACAAATGATAATACCATAGCCAACAGTAAATACTTATTCTGTGATTTTACAGCAAATAACGAATTTATGCTTGACCTTAAATTTAATGAGTGAAAAATCTCACATAGAGATAATGTGAGAAACGCCATAGTCATGGCTGTAATCTGCCTTAGCTCTTGCGATGCATTATTGGCATAACCAATTAAGAAGGAAATTAAGGTTAGAGCGGCTATTATCACACCCTGATATATTATTCTTACACCAAGTCTATTTGCAAATATACCTTTTTTGGGATCACGGGGTGGTTTTTGCATAATATCACTCTCAGCCTCCTCCATCCCCAGCCCTATAGCAGGAAAGGTGTCTGTAATCAGGTTTATCCAGAGTATATGGATAGGCGAAAACAATTTCAGATTTATTAATGTCGCGACAAATAGTGCCACTACTTCACTCAGATTAGAACTTAACAGAAACTGTATTGATTTACGGATATTTTCATATATTCTGCGTCCTTCTTCCACTGCGTAAACAATTGAAGCGAAGTTATCATCAGCCAGTACCATATCGGAGACGCTCTTGCTGACGTCAGTTCCCGTGATTCCCATTCCAACACCTATATCAGCGGATTTTAAGGCTGGGGCATCGTTAACGCCATCCCCCGTCATAGCAGTTATTTTACCTCGTTTTTTCCATGCGTTTACTATTCTAACTTTGTGCTCGGGTTGCACACGGGCATACACGGAATATTTTTCTATATTGGCCTCAAATACTTCATCGGACATTTTAGAAAGATCAGTGCCCGTTATTGCCTGGCTTTCGTCATTTATGATACCCAGTTCCATTGCAATTGCGACAGCCGTATCTTTATGATCTCCGGTGATCATAACAGGTCTTATGCCTGCAGAACGGCATTGCTCAATTGCATCATTAACCTCAGGCCGGACAGGATCAATCATGCCGGTCAGGCCAATAAAGATTAAATCTTTTTCAAGATTCTCCGGTGATGTTTCTTCAGGAATCTCCTCCCAATACCTCATGGCTGATCCGAGAACTCTCAGGGCTTTTTTTGCCATGTCTTTATTTCGATCTAATACGTTTTGACGGATTTCATCTGATAAATGAACCTCACCCTGCTGGGTAAGAATTTGGGTACACCTTTTTAACAACTCATCAGGCGCGCCTTTTGTGTATTGTATAAATCGGCTTCTGGTCCTATGGATAGTGGACATCATCTTTCTATCTGAATCAAAAGGCGCCTCTAACACACGGGGAAATCTTGTTTCTAACTCGTTCTTATTCTTACCTGCATCCAAAGCAAACCTAACCAATGCACTTTCAGTAGGCTCACCTGTAATGCTGCCGTTCTCTTCGGAAATGGAAGCGTCATTACATAATGCCATGGATATTGCAAGCTGATTTTCGTTGCCAAAAGTGTCAACCACTGTCATCTTGTTTTGGGTTAATGTTCCCGTTTTATCTGAACAGATAATCTGAGCGCAACCCAGTGTTTCAACTGCTGTAAGCCTTCTGATTATAGCATTACGTTTTGACATTTTTGTTACGCCTATAGACAGAACCACTGTAACAACAGCTACAAGCCCTTCCGGAATAGCAGCAACAGCTATACTTATAGCCAGCATAAACATTTCCAGTACATGTCCGCCGCTAAATCCCCCATTCTTAAGCACACTGAATAGGAATATAAATATACTTATCCCTAAAACACCAACACTCAAAACTTTACTTAAAGATGCAAGCTTCTTCTGAAGAGGGGTTTTCTCATTTTCGGTACGGGATATAATACCTGCAATTTTACCCATTTCAGTAGACATTCCTGTGCCCACTACCACACATTCACCACGTCCATATACAGTGTTTGTACCCATATAAACCATATTGCGCCTGTCTCCTAAAGGTATGTCTTCATTTTTTTCCGATGACAGGACTTTATTTGTTTTCTCAACAGGCACAGATTCACCGGTAAGAGAAGCCTCCTCCACCTTTAAGCTGGATGCCCGGATAATACGCATATCGGCGGGAATAGCATCACCTGCCTCCAAAATAACGATGTCGCCGGGTACTATATCTTCTGACTTAATCTGTAAAACCTGACCGTTTCTTCTTACTTTTGAATAAGGCGATGACATTTGTTGAAGAGCTTCAATGGCTTTCTCCGCCTTGCCCTCCTGGATAACTCCCAATACTGAATTAAGAATTACTACAGACATAATAATAATCATGTCGGCAATTTCGCCTACAGCTCCTGATACGATAGCCGCTGAGATAAGGACGATTACCATGGGATCCACCAATTGTCCAAGTAAACGGATTATGAGAGATTTTTTCTTGCCCTCGGCCAGTTTGTTTTTCCCATACTGATTTAATCTTTCTGTGGCTTGAGCTGCATCAAGGCCATTAAGAGAGGTCTTTTGCTGTTCAAGTACGGTATCGATACTGCTAAAATAATGCTGCATATAAGCAAAGTCCCCTTTCTGATTATATGTAGTATGATTAATAACAATTTACTGATAAAAATACCCTACCATAATATACAAGAACATTCAATTCAAAGTATATACCACTTTTCTGATTACTTATTCTACAGTTATTCTTTTTATTTACCGACATATAAGTTAGGAACATATACAAATGAGAAAATTCCAGGGGGAAATCTGATGAAAGTAAGGGTAATTAATAAAACTGTTTTAATCGCATTATTAGTTATGATACCTGTGCTTTCCATGTTGTCTTGCAGTCCCAAAACTATATTGTCAGATGACGAATCGGATGGTGATAAATACGATATAACTATTAGCAGTAACTCCGAGCTGCTATATTCATATAAGAAAAACTCTGTTGCGTTAACGGCTGAAGAATATCCATCACCGTTAAAAAAAGAACTTGATGGGTTAAGATATGTCTTAAAACCTTATTTATCAGCCGGCAACGAGCTTTTCATCGGTAATTATGACAAAGAATACATTGAAAATTATTTTCTTAACCCTGATACTTCCAATCTTGCCATGCCCGCAACCGATTGGGAAAGAGTAGTCAGACTATTACTTGTATTTGATGATGAAAATTGTCAATATGTTAAAACCAATATAACCGATTATACAATTGATGATAAAATAGAAAGAAAATATGCTTTGGCTGGATTGATGAATCTTCTGGCTCTCAGGTATCCCTTATCTTTGGATGCCGATAATGAAGAATTGCAGAAATCAATTGTCATAACAGATTTGGAGACAATAGAAGAAAAGCATAAGTTATTGATCAGCAAGGCTTATTGCCTTGGTTTTACCGACTTTTCCGTTGATGAAACAAGATTATTCCGCCCTGATGCTTTTCTTAATCGCGGCGAAGCGATTTCTATGTTCTATAGGATTTTTACCAACCTTGGTCTGCCATCCGCAAATCCGGATGACTCCATGGTCATCAATGACACGGTGAATACCACGAAGGATACCTCCTCTTCAGATCAAACACAGGAGGTTTATAGTGTTGAAGATATTATTAGTGAATATTATTATTATAAAAACAGTCTCTTGAAAAGCAAGAAGACAGCTGATATAACAAAGCTGGAAATGTTGTATCGTGCAGAGAAAATCCTGGATATAGATAACAGATCACAATTCAGCAGGAATACTCTGGACATTAATACGTGGATATTTATTCTCAGTGAAGTTTTTGAATTAGAAAATGAGCAGGTAAAGGCATGTATTCCAAATAATAAATATAATATACTCACATATGATGTAGCTGCTATAAGTATATTTGAATTCCCAAACTTAACGGGTGAAGAAAAACCGGGAGACGTTGACGAGAAAGAGCTTATTGCTGCACGCGAAGCCATTCCGCAGTTTGACACAGCAGAGGATATAAGCAGATTTGCCCGGATGTTTTCATCCGGTATACTGGAAGGAATACATAAAATACCGGGTTTCACACCAAAAAGGCCTGTGAATAATGCCGAAGCACTTCTCATTATTATGCGAATTGTAAAAGGGCTATGAATTTAATAACCTTTGCATAGTTGTCCTGGCGTATTCAGTAAATGTCTGGTTTATAAGCGCATATCCACGCTCATTGGGATGTATTCCATCTTCGCAGAGATAATTATAATAATCACGTTTCATCAGGAATGGCAGCCGCACATCAATATAATTGCATGAAAGACTTTGAGCAAGATTGACAATTGCCAGACTATAGGATTCATGATGACGGTAGATCAGCTCTTTATCTCCCAACCATTTTAAAATTGCCGGGGCATCAAGCCCTCTGCTGATCCAATTGAAGTACTTGCCTGAATGAATAGGCGGAAGATTTACCAATATTGGTTTTATACCTTTTTGCCGGAGAGCCTGCACCATATCAGTAATACAATCTTTGAAGACATTCAGGGACGTATTAGGCTTATGTTCCTTATCAGGTTCTGCCGCTACTTCAGCCCATTTAAAATCACAGTCATTTCCCCCAAATTCTATAATGGCGGCCTCAGCATCTATACCCTTTTCCAGAGCACTAAACAGAAGATTTCTTGCCTTTGGTGCCGTCATTCCGAACTTTGAGTTATTTTTGATATCCACTCCCATCCGGGTTAACTTTTCCAATGCATTACTATTTTCAAGGCGTCTGTATTTTTTTCGGATCTCATCGTAGATAACACCCTTCAAAACAGAATCTCCCCATACTTCAACCCGTTTTATAACATTAATCATATATACACCCCATATATTGTGGTTTTATTTACTGTTCCACATAGTTTCTAATACTATGTTATATTGTTTACTTAAGTCTGTCAATAGTTTTTATTATTATATTGAATAGTTATGCTCTTTATACTATAATAGCCATAGCAAATGTATTAATTGTGGGGGATGGCTATGTCATCAGTAAAAGATAAACTAATAAACTGGGTAGCCGAACTGGAAAGCTATAACATGCCGGATTGGAATGACCTGCCTGATATTGATCTTTATATGGATCAGGTTATTACTTACCTGGAAAAGCAGCTTTCTGTCTTTTCCAGGAATGATGATGAAAAGCTCATAACACCGGCTATGATCAATAATTATGTAAAAAATGAGATCATCCCCCGTCCTCTAAATAAAAAATATACCCGCGAGCATATGGCACATTTAATAGCTGTTTTAAATCTTAAGAATATTCTTTCACTTTTGGATATAACCAGACTTATTTCCCATGAAGAATCAGACAAACCTGTAAACGTATTGTTTGGCCAGCTTAAATCAATTCAGGATGAAGTGTTCAAAGATACTGCCCTTAGGGTAAGGGATTCTCTTGAGAAGTTTGACGGGGACAACTTTGATAGAGATAATGAAGAACGGTTGAGGCTTCTTGCGTTAAAATTCTCTTTGGAAGCCAATGCAAACCGTATTGCTGCAAAAAAAATACTGGACGAGATAATGGCAAATAAAGCCGAACTCCAGGCGGAGGAATTAAAAGCCAACGGTAAGGGTAAAGAAAAAAATAAGGATAAAAACAAAACCTAGTCCTCTTGTATTATTCCCAGTTCAGTATATTATAACTCTTCCATTCGGCGAGAAGAATATCTGATTGCATAAGAATACCAAAATTATGCCTTTGCTGAATATCTTCAAAACCAAGATCAGAAAGCGTAAATGATACTTTTACACTTTTATTGTTAAGTTCTCCGAAGCAGAAAAACTCTGTCTTTGCATCTATTTTATCATATTTAAGAAATTTACCCTCTAAGATTCCCTCTGATAACTCTTTTTTGTTTTTTCCGTACATTGTTTCGCCCGAACTAAAAAGATGCTCCATATTTATGACCTCACTATGTATATAATTTAAAATTCATTTAATATATCGAGCTTTTTGTAGTTTTTATCAAGATGTTGACTGATATATCTGAAGGCAATATTTGAAAAAACATTCAATAGTTCGCTCGATAACTCGAAATTAAAAACTCCACCCTTTTGGGCACATAAAACATACATTATCCCCTTTGCTACTCCTATATCAACAAATACAGCTTCTGAATCCTGCTTTGAACAGTTTTCGCATATAAAACCATTGTATTTGAAGCTGAAAAAAATCTGCTCAATATCACAGGTATTGCATGATGCGCAGCTGCAAACATGAGGAGGATAGCCGGTAATTTGCATTAATTTCAGAGCAAAGGAAGCTGATACCAAAAGAGGAGTTCTGCCTTTTTTCAAAGCTTGCAGACCATAAAGCAATATATTCAATATCTGGGCAGATACCATATTGTCCTGAGCGGCATCTCCTGCCATATCCAGCATATGTGCAGCATGAGTAAAGCAGGTTAAATCGGTTGCAAGATTGTAGAAATTCATCAAAACATCGCAACTGTTCATGATGAAGCTTGTTCTGCCTTTGAAAAGTACATACTCACCATAAGTCAGAACCTGCGTCCCATAGGATGTTCGACTCCCATTTTTTTTTGCATTCCTTGCTAAAACAGTTATTTTGCCATAATCCTCTGTAATAAGGGTTAGCATTTTATCGCTGTCGTTATAAGATACTTCTTTAATCACAAGACCTTTTGTCTTTATTACGCCCATTTTATAACAGTTCTGCTACTCCTTCTTTTAATGACATCACCCGTTACCGAATTCAAAGCTTTGGAACGGGTCCCGAGTCATTGAATCTCGTGGGAGACAGTAATTCATACTCCTATCTTAGAGTTAGGAGAAACCTTTTTTCTCGTTATAGCCAAGTTCATTCAACATAAAATCATCGTTACGCCAATCATCCTTCACCTTAACCCAAAGCTGCAAAAATACCTTGGAATCAAAAAGTCTCTCCATATCCTGTCTGGCAAGGGTACCAGCCCGCTTTAGAACCTTTCCGCCCTTGCCGATAATTATTCCCTTATGAGATTCTTTTTCACAATATATATTGGCATCAATCTCTATTATTTCCTTATCATCCTTCTCTTTAAATCTGATAACCTCCACCCCTATACCATGGGGCACCTCATCACTCAGCAAATTTAACAGCTTCTCCCTTATTAACTCCTGTGCAATAACCTTTTCCTGCTGGTCTGTCAGCATATCCTCCGGATAATAAAGATCACCCTCGGGCAGCAACTTTTTAACAGCATCCAATATCAATGTCCTGGTTCTTGAGTCCAGTGCACTTACAGGAATTATCTCATCAAAATCATATGCCTCGTTGTATTGTGCAATAAGTGGAAGAAGCGAATCTTTTTCTGCCAGGTCAATCTTATTGATTAACAAAATTGCGGGTAATCCGGCCTTTTCAATCTCTTCAATTATCATGGAATCGCCCGGTCCTATCTTTTTATCACGGGCATCAACCATAAACAGAATCAGATCAACCCCCTCAAATGTGCTCAAAGCTTCCTGCATCATGTATTGACCAAGTTTGTTTTTTGGCTTGTGTATACCAGGAGTATCAACAAAAACCATCTGGTATTCCTCAGTAGTTAATACAGTACGAATAATATGCCGTGTAGTTTGCGGCTTATTGGACATTATAGCTACTTTTTCACCTGTCAGGAGATTCAGCAAAGTAGACTTTCCCACATTTGGTCTTCCTACAATCGTTATAAAACCTGATTTAAATACCATACTTTATTTAACATCCTCCATATCGCTTTGTTTAAAAGAGTGAGGTAAAATCTCTTCAAAAGTGAAAACCTTGTATTCTCCGTTTCTGTTGCTTAAATATAAGGGCATATCCGATGAACAAAACTCATTTATAACCTGCCGGCAAATACCGCAGGGCATGGTCGGCGAATTACTGTCGCTTGAAACAGCAATAGCCAGTATCTTTTTGGCGCCGTCAGTTATTGCCTTAACAATTGCGGTTCTCTCAGCACAAATGGCTGCACCGTAAGAAGCGTTCTCCACATTGCAACCGGTGTAGATTTTTCCGTTGTCTGCATACAGGGCGGCTCCAACATGAAAGTTGGAATACGGAACATAGGCATTCTCCCTTATTCTTACCGCGAGACTGACTAACTCCGCAGGTTCAGGAATACTCCTGATAATTGCGTTTTCGTAATCTGACATTTTGCACCCCCCAAACTTAAAACTAGAATCATTGTACCACTTTGTTAGTCTTTGGAAAAGCTCTCGAACGACAGGTTTGTTTACCGCTTGTTACTAAGTTATTAGATTTTTTAACACAATTTTGTGGTATTATACATATAATTACCCTTAATTAATAGAATAATTTAACCATAAATGGTCTGTCCGTCAATAATTTGCGGTTTCAAACCTGATTATTGACTGAGATTATGTGGTATTCTATATTAATATGTAATTTGGAGGTAAAAGATGAAAAAGCCACTTTTTATTTCGCTAAGAACAAAGATAATCCTGCTTAGTGCTATACTTGTTGCATTCTGCACTGTATTGGTAGGTGGGTATGTCATTGTTCAACTGCCGTCCATCACAATCAATTCTGTTGGCGGAGATTATATAACAATCTTAAGATCTATATCAAAAACCATTGACATAGAGAAGTTTGCAAGTATAAAAAGCGGTGACATAAACAGTGAATATTACATAGAAATAAATCGCGAATTTTCTAAAATAAAGGATACATTAGGGTTTGAACATTTATACCTGCTAAAAAGGAATGCAAATAATGAATTCTTTCAATTTACAGGTTATGTGGATGATGCCGATGCTGTTTCCGGAGCAACAGTTCAAGCCGATGCTGTTTCCGGCCCGACAGGTGTAATTGACAGCACTTCCGGGGCCACATCTATTGCTCAAAACAGTGTAAATATTTCCGAAGCAATGCGTAAGAGCTTCAGCGGCGAAGAAAAATTCGAATTGCAGGATGATGATGAATGGGGTAAGCTACTTTCAATTTATTTTCCGCTTAAAGACGCTTCGGACAATACCATAGGGGTACTTTTGGCAAATTTAGATGGAAATGCAATATATGAAAGCTTTGATGCTGTAAGAACCAGAATATTAATCATTGGCCTCACGGTTTTAGCAGTAGGAATTATAGCTTCTATACTCTTTTCTAATCTGCTGGTAAAATCTATTAAGGCGTTCCAGGATAGTATGAAAAAGGTTCAGGTTGGAGATCTTACCCAAAACATTGACACCAGAAGAAATGACGAAATGGGAATGTTAGGTGATAGCTTTAATAACCTGATCAATTCCTTATCAAAAATCATCGGAGTAATAAGAAACAAGTCAAATGATCTGAACGACTTCGCAAGCCAACTTGCTTCTATATCAGAGAATATTGCTTTTTCATCTGAGGAAACTACACATTCAGTATCAGAGATTGCTGCCGGAGCACAACATCAGGCCGGTGAGCTTTTATTTATTCATAACAAGCTGGCTGATTTTAATGATACTGTTCAACAAATTTACAACTCCCTGGAAGCAACAAAAAATAATATTGAACTGACAGATAGCCTGTCCAACGAAGGAAATATACAACTACAAGGATTGAATCAATCCATAAAAAGCACAAGTGAATCCTTTGACACTGTTGTTGACGAAATAAATGGTCTTAGTAAAAATGCGCAGCAAATCGATGAGATAAATACTGTTATACAAAACATCTCAAAACAGACTAATCTATTGGCTCTAAATGCAGCTATTGAGGCTTCTCGTGCAGGTGAAGCAGGAAAGGGCTTCTCCGTAGTTGCTGATGAAATCAGAAAGCTGGCCGAGCAGTCAAAAGAGTCATCGGACAGTATACGGGTAATAGTTGATGATATTATTTCATCAATAGAAAGTGTTGTAACTACAAGCTGCGATGCTAAAGATAAACTGACTGATCAGGTTAAATATGTTGATAATACAAACAAAGCATTTTTAAGCATTATTAATTCGATAAACGAATCCATTCCTATGCTCAAAGAAACTTTTGAGAGCGCGGATAAAATGATAAAAAGTAAAGATGTTATCATAGAAAAAGTAGATTCTGTGACTGCTGTCGCACAGGAAACATCATCCGGTGCTCAGGAAATATTACAGGCGACCGAAACTATCAGTGCCCAGACCCAGGAAGTTGCGGCGTTTTCCAGAACCCTTCACGATTTGTCCGATGATTTGCTGAATGAAACCAAAACCTTTACTATAAGAGAATAAGGAGGGTTCAGGATTTATTAAGTTTTAAAGGTTTATATAAAAAAATTTACAGAAATTCTCTTCAACCACTTGTTTTTTTTGTTATAAATGTTATACTACATGTGAAGTATCATAATTTCCGTTTGGATTCATACTGCTTTCTTGTTCTACCCACTCCTTATGTTTTTGGATTTTGGGGCATGTTCAAAAAAAGGTATAATCCAGAAATTTTAAGGAGGATTTTATAACCATGGAAGACAAGACACTACAATGCAAGGACTGTGGAGCAGAATTCGTTTTTACAGTGGGCGAGCAAGAGTTCTACAAGGAAAAAGGGTTTGAGAACGAACCACAGAGATGTCCGGAATGCAGAAGGGCCAGAAAACTAGCGAGAAGCCAAAATAGAGGTCCAAGATATTAATCAAAAAGTAAGGAGAGCCAAGGCTCTCCTTTAATTATGCTTTTCTTTCAATGAAGATTTTTTCACCGTCACTATCAACTATGGCGGTATCACCCCCGGATATTATGCCTTTTATCATCTGTCTTCCCAGTTCAGTTTCTATATGCTTTTGAACAAAGCGCTTAACAGGCCTTGCACCATACTCGGGATTCCACCCTGAGATAACAATATAGTTTAAAGCATCTTCGGTTAATTCAATCTTTATATCTTTTTCGGCCAATCTGCCTGACAGTGTGTTAATAACCAGCTTAACTATCTGTTTTACCTCGTTCTGAGTGAGAGGCTTAAACATCACAATATCATCTATACGATTTAAAAATTCCGGTCTGAATCCGTAGCGCAATTCACTCATAACCTTTTCACGGGTTACAGCATCAAGCTCCCCTTCATCACCGGTATTCTCCAGGAGTATGTGGCTTCCAATATTGGAGGTCATAATAATTACCGTGTTTTTAAAGTTTACTACTCTGCCCTGACTGTCTGTAAGCCTTCCGTCATCCAGTATCTGCAATAATATATTAAATACATCCGGATGAGCTTTCTCTATTTCATCAAACAAAATAACGCTATATGGTTTTCTTCTGATTGCTTCTGTAAGCTGTCCGCCTTCTTCATAGCCGATATATCCGGGGGGTGCACCAATTAGTCTTGCAACTGAATGCTTTTCCATATACTCACTCATGTCAATCCGCACCATGTTTTCTTCGGTATCAAACAATGCTTCCGACAGTGCTTTTGCAAGCTCAGTCTTCCCGACACCTGTCGGTCCCAGGAATATAAAGGAGCCTACAGGCCGTTTATTATCTTTTAAGCCGGCTCTGGCACGAAGTATAGCATCCGACACGGCTGTAACAGCCTCGTTTTGCCCGATAACTCTCTGATGTAAGATATCCTCCAGATTTAAAAGCCTTTCTTTTTCTTCCTCCATCAGTTTTGAAACAGGTATTCCTGTCCATTTTGAAATAATCTCGGTGATTTCTTCCTCGGTTACCTCTTCCTTTAGCATACGCCCTGACAGCTCTGATTGACGCCTTTTCTCTTCCATGAGGGTATTCTCAAGTTCAGGAAGCTTACCGTATTTTAACTTGGCAAGACTCTCCAGATCGTAGTTTCTTTCAGCTTCTTCTATCTGGAGCTTAATCTCCTCTATTTCTTTTTTAGCTTCTTTTTCTCTCTTTATATACTCCTTTTCAAGCTCCCATTGGGCTTTCATCTCATTCCCTTTGTCCTTTAAGCCGGCGATCTCAGACTCGATGGCAGCAAGGCGCTCCTTTGATGCTTTGTCATTTTCTTTTCTCAGTGCCTGCTGTTCAATTTCAAGCTGCATTATACGACGCATAATCTCATCCAGTTCGGCAGGCATACTGTCAATTTCTGTTCTTAGCATGGCTGCCGCTTCGTCCATAAGATCTATGGCTTTATCGGGAAGAAATCTGTCAGAAATATAGCGATTTGCAAGGGTTGCGCTGGCTACGATTGCTCCGTCGGTAATTCTTACTCCATGATGTATTTCAAAGCGTTCCTTTAGCCCCCTCAATATCGATATGGTATCCTCCACAGTGGGCTGATCAACCAATACTGTCTGGAATCTTCTTTCAAGAGCTGCATCCTTTTCTATATATTCCCTGTATTCATCAAGGGTGGTAGCTCCTATACAATGCAGTTCACCTCTTGCCAGCATGGGTTTTAAAATATTTCCGGCATCCATTGCACCATCTGCTTTTCCGGCTCCAACAATATTATGCAGCTCATCAATAAACAGAATAATCTGTCCATCTGAGGCCTCTACCTCTTTAAGTACGGCTTTCAGCCTTTCTTCAAATTCTCCCCTGAACTTTGCTCCTGCAATCAAGGCTCCCATATCAAGGGAAAAGATGGTTTTGTTCTTTAAGTTGTCAGGGACATCACCCTTTAATATACGTTGTGCAAGAGCCTCTACAATAGCTGTTTTCCCGACTCCCGGTTCACCTATCAGTACCGGGTTATTTTTTGTTCTGCGCGATAATATTCTAATAACACGGCGAATTTCCGCATCCCTCCCCACAACAGGGTCCAGTTTGCCTTTTCTTGCAAGTTCGACTAAATCGCAGCCATATTTCTCAAGTGCCATGAAGTTCATTTCAGGGTTCTGGTTTGTTACCCTCTGATTACCTCTAATTTTAGACATGGCATCAAGAAAAGTTTCCTCCATTACTCCATAATTTTTTAGTAATTCCGAGGTAAAGCCTCCTCGTTCAACAATAAGAGCAAGGAACAGATGTTCCACACTTACATATTCGTCTTTGAGTCTTTTAGCTTTATCTTCGGCTGACAGTAAAATCTGATTATATCTCCTCGTTGCATAAACATTTGATGCCCCATTTCCATATACCTTGGGCAATCGTTCAAGCTCCTTTTTAAGCTCAGCTTCAATATCAGCCGGGTTAACCCCCAATACCCATAAAAGTCTTGGAATTAAGCCGTCCTCCTGCTCTACCAGAGCTAAAGCCAGATGCTCTCCGTCAACCTGCTGCTGATTTAGTCTTATAGCCCATTGCTGCGATGAAACTACAGCTTCCTGAGCTTTTTCAGTAAATCTCTCCAAATTCATATTATCTACACCTCTTTTGTCTGTAACCAACTATTTTTTTATGCTGTGCTAATCCAATTCCTTTAATTTTTCATACAGTTCCAGCTGCTTGTGACTTAAATACTCCGGATTATTTATATAAACCTTAATAAAGAGATCTCCCCTGCCTCCAATTGAGTTATAATAGCCTTTACCAGGTATCCGTATGCTTCCGCCGTTTCGTATTCCCTTAGGAATTTTTACAATTATTTTGGATTCGGGAGTCCTGACTTTTACGTCGCCGCCTAAAGCCGCCACCCATGGTGTAACTTCAATTTTCTGTATTATGTCATAGCCTTTTAACTCATACTCATCTTCTTTAAAACGTACAATTAGCATTAAATCTCCATCGGGGCCACCGTTGACACCCTTGCCTCCCTGACCTGTCAGACGAATTTTCCCACCAGGCTGGATTCCCTTAGGAATCTTTACAGACAAAGTTTTTCTGCCTTTTGGACTCTCAATGCTTATATGCCTCTCTGCTCCAAGTAAACCATCTACAACAGAAATCTTTATCTCTGCCTCTTTATCTTCACCTCTTATACGATTCTGATAATTTGCGGAAGAATTAGCAGTGAAACCTCTTTTGGTAAATCCGTTTCTTCCTCCCATAGTGAATAAATCATCTATATCTATGCCTCCGTCACCAAAGAACATATCAAAAAAGTCACTGAATCCTCCCGATCCGGCGGTTCTAAATTCGTAACGCATATTTCCTTTATTAAAGCCAAATTGAGACGGATCAAAATCAAAACCGTTGGCAAAATTAAATTGATTACCCAACTGATCGTATTTTTTTCGTTTTTCTTCGCTACCTAATACTTCATAAGCCTCATTTATTTCTTTAAACCTTTCCTCGGCTTTTTTATCTCCCGGGTTAGTGTCAGGATGATATTTTTTTGCAAGCTTACGATACGCCTTTTTTATTTGATCCTGGGTAGCTTCTTTTTTTACCCCTAATATTTCGTAGTAGTCACGGTATTTCAACAGCTACACCTCCCAGTTTACTTTGACCTTCCTTGACCTTCACAATTATTATATCCATTTCCTTTAAGAAATTCAACATTTTTATTTTCCATAATTTGATTTATTGTAATAATAGGGGTATATAATAA